>JAUWJS010000102.1 GCA_030607575.1 Candidatus Heimdallarchaeota archaeon
CTAACCTTTGTCTAGCGATTTCATACCTGTTTTCTTCAATTGGTAAGGTTAATCTACAATAGTTATATTCTGATTGATCGTAATAAGCTTCTTGCATTTCTGCATCGATTTTATCATAAGGCTGGACTACTAGCTTTTCGATGTCTCCAGCTTTTTCAGTATATCTTATAGCTTTGAATGGTTTAATGTCTACCATTGTAATCAAACTAGCTCTTCAAGAACTCTATTTTAATTTTGTTGTTAGAATATAGAATTATTGAATCGCATTTATATAGATTTTAGAATGCATTTAATTTGCGAGATTTACTTAATACCCCATATTTCCTTAGTTTTTTGTTCTAATTTCTCCAATTCTTTTAAAGATGGTTTCTTATCACCAGCTTCAAATTTATGCACTTCATCTAGAACATATTTATTGAGGGGGGTTGGAACATTATATTTTTCCCCTTGTTCAACTAAGTAACCATTAAGATAATCTATTTCAGTTCTTCTCCCACTCTCAATTGACTGTAGGCTAGATGATCTAAGATTTTTGTATTTTCTTCCAATCATCTTAATTATAATTTGTTTATATAAATGCTTGAAAGAAAAACCATGAAGTTCTTTTTTTGTCAATGCTAGTGAGTAAATATTCAAATTATTTAATTTCTGTAACTGCACTCCTTTAACTTCAGCTACTTTCACTCCTTCAGTCATAACTGTTAAAAATGCAATTCTGGTTAATTTTCTTCCTAACATTTCACCGAGCATCATTCCACTTATAACTCCAAATGAAGCGACTGACACATTAATCAGTAATTTAGTGAATTTTTCGTTAGTAATATTGTCTGAATACGATGTTGGAACAGTTTCTGATAACAATTCAACAAGTTTAGCATCTATTTCTTGCTTCGGTCCCTTTTTTCTTCCAATTACCATCTCACCAAGAGAAGTTTTATTCGCCTCTGCATGTCCACTTCTTGTTGCACCAAAACTTACAACACAACCTAACAAATTTTTACCATCAATTTGTTCTGCTAGTTTCTCTTCATACATTCCATTTGTCATAGTAATTAGAGTGTAATCTATGCTAAGTTTACTCTTAATTCTGTCAAAGGCATCTTGAATCTCTGTTAACTTTGTAACCAGAAATACAATATCAAGTTCTTCAGGTAAATCCTCTATAGTAAGTACAGGTGTTAAATTATCTTTAACAATATATTCCCCACTTATACCAGTTACCTTCAACCCTCTTTTCTTAATCAAATCAAGAGTTTCTTGATGTTTACATACAACATAAAGAGGAAAATCATTTTGAGCTAAATCTGCAGCAATAACTGTTCCAATTGCACCTAAACCAACTAACGCAGCTTTCATGAGATTCAACTAACTAGCTATATATTAAAATTTTCTAAAAATAAGAAAAAAGAGTAGGGTTAAAGTTCTTTAAAAGATTCAATAACTCTCTCTGCTGCTTGAATACTTGCCCTGTAGTTTCCTTCTTTTGTTTGAGCACCAATATGAGGGGAGATTATAACATTGTCATGATGTAGAAGAGGATTATCAGGCTCAGGAGGTTCTTGTTCGAAGACATCGGTACAATAGTAACCAAGTTGTCCAGATTCAAGTGCTTCATGTGCAGCAGCTTCATCAACAATTCCACCTCTTGCACAATTAACAATTACTGAACCTTTCTTCATTATTGCCAATTGTTCTTTTCCAATCATATGCTTTGTTTCTTTAGTCAAGGGAAGATGTAAGCTAATGTAGTCTGCTTCTTTAAGTACTTCATTCATAGAAGACTTCATATCAACAACAGGATTTTCAGGCACATAGGCATCATAACCTATTGCATTCAAACCTAAAGCCTTACATTTTACAGCTAAAGCAGTTCCGATTCTACCAGTTCCAATCAAACCTAATGTTTTACCATCAATTTCCCTGGAAAAAAGTTCTTTTTTCATAGATTTGAATGATCCGGGATCAGCTTTAATCTGACATGTTCCTTTAACAACATCTCGAGTCGATGCAAGTATCATAGTCAAAGCTAATTCAGCTACAGAATTTGTAGTTGCGGCTGGAGTATTCAAAACTTTTATACCTCTTGCCATAGTAACTTCAAGATCAATGTTATCAAGACCTACTCCAGCTCTTCCTACAACCTTAAGGTTAACAGCTTTTTCTAGCAGCTCTCCTCTAACTTTTGTAGCAGATCTTACTATTATGGCATCATATTCTCCAATTATCATCGGGAGATCTTCTTTTGGAATATCCCATCCAACTTTCACTTCAAATCCAGCATTTTCAAATACTTCAATTATTTTTTCATTTAATTTGTCAGATAATAATACTTTGGGCATTTTTTTCACCTATAGATTCCATACTTCTTCAATTGCACCTAAGAGTTCCTTCAATCCATCTAGAGTATGATCTCCCATGTGACCAATTCTAAAAGTTAAACCTTTAAGTTTACCATAGCCATTGGCAACAACAAGATTCTTTTCAGCTAAACCTTTGTTAAGTTCTCCAACATCTTTCTCTAGTTTATTTTCCACAGTAGTTACTGTTACAGATCTATAACCTTCTTCAGCAAAAAGACCAAAACCATGTTTTAGAGCCCATTCGTGGGTATAGTCAGCCATTTCTTTATGTCGTTTGAAGATATTCTCTGCTCCTTCTGCTAACATCAATTTAAGCTTGTAATCTAAAGCGAATAGTAAAGAGATATTTGGAGTTGAAGGTGTTTGTTTCTTCTTTTCATAGTAGCCAAGGATTTTTTCTAGATTTATGTACAATCCTTTCGAAGGAACTTCTTTTGCTCTGTCTAAAGCTCTTTGTGAGACGATTCCAATTGCAAGACCAGCAGGCAATGCGAAACACTTCTGGGTTGATGCAAAAATCAGATCTGTACCCCATTCATCAGGAAGTAGCATGTCGCCACCCATTGATGAGACTGCATCAACAACCAATAAAGTATCAGGATAGTTTTTAAGTAAATTCCCAATTGCTTGGAGATCAGCTTTAACGCCTGTACTGGTTTCATTGTAACAGATAGTCACAACCTCATAATCCGATGTATCAAGTCTTTCTTTTATCATCTCTACAGTAACGGCCTTTCCCCACTCAACTTCTAGTTTAGATGCGATTCTTCCGCTGTCAACGATTGCTTCATACATTCTCCCTGAAAAGGAACCATTTACACAACAAAGTGCCTTCCCGACAGGAGTAATCAAGTTTCTTGCAGTTATATCCATGAACAAAGTTCCAGATGCAGTCAAAACCAAAACATGCTGTTCTGTTTTGAAAAATTCTCGTAATTGTGTTAGAACACTATCGTAAAGAAGTGTAAAATCATTACTTCTATGACCAAACAATGGTTTAGCTTGTTCTTTTAGAACATCTTCTTTTACCTCTGTTGGTCCAGGTATCCATAATTTTTTGTGCATTAAATCACCTTATTTATTATGTGACAATGAACACAATAGATAAAAAAAGGTTATTGTCAATAGATGACTAATCTTCAGATGAGGGAATTCTGTATAAAAGTTGTTCAATTGGTCCTTTATCTATTTTTACTGGAAGCTCATACCCACTAAAACGGTTGTTTAACCACAATTTGATTCCAGAGTAAGACAATGAACTCAATTGCAAAAATACTGTGAACATGAGAGAGAAGAAGAGAACATCTTGGGGAGCGACTTTGAAGAACAAAAGAATTATCGATATTGGGACTACTAAAAGACAAATTGAAGCCATTGGTATCCCTAGAAAAAGATAAAGTGTCTCATTCCAGATTTGGAGAAATACATCGCCCCCTTTTTTTCTTAGAATTGAGATGAAAACAACCATAAAGAGCAGAATTGCTGCAATTGATAATAGAACAGCTGCAATGGCAATTAACCAGACATTATGAACATAATTATTAACAATTACCAGCAATAAACCAACAATTAAGAAGAAAAAACCAATAAATACACCTTCACTGTAAACATTTTCTTCATTGTTTTTCAAGGCTGATATCATCAAGATAGTTTCTTATTAGCTTCTATAAATTTTATTCAAGAACAAATTAGATTGAGAAGAGAAACTGCAAAAGTATTACAGTCTTATATAAAGTTTCTAAAAAGAAAAAGTAAAACCCTTAAAATACCATATTGCGTCTATTAGAAGCCCTTAAACTTGAAAGTCACTTTGGATTATGATGGTAAGGTTTTTTAGGTTGAGTTTTGAATTGTGGTTGATGGCTATCCAAGATAGAGATAAACAGAAGGCAGCACTGAAAAAAACTCTTCAAAAATTTACAGAGTTATTGCCTTCTGTTAGACCTGAAGTACCTCCTGCAGAAAAAGCGTTAGTTATTATCGATGGTACTGATAAATCAAAAGCAGCTGTTCTGTGTGCAGGGGAGCTAAATAGACATTTTGGAACAAAAATCGATGTAGTTTGTTTCTATACAGAACAACCTTCAACAGCTTCAGAGACAACTAAAGAAAGCTATGAAGACTCTCTAGCTTTTGCATATGAACATCTTCGTAGTGAGGATTTTGAAATTAAAGGAGAAGTTGTTGAAAACTTGGAAAATCTTAGAGCTATTCTGGACAATGTTCTTATGACAACAGAATATGATATTATTATTGTTCCTTCTTCATTTATAGGTTTGAGGGAAACTCAGATAACAGATGATGAGGATGAAGATACAGAAGCCAGTATTACAGTTTTAGGAAGTTTATTTGATCATATTCTAGAAGAAATCGAAGAAATCCCTGTTCTTCTAGTAGAGAGTGAAAGGATAAATCTCGATTTACTATTCAGAAATATTGGTTTATTTTTCAGTAATACTACACAATTACCTTATATGTTTGAAAAAGCTCTAAAATACAGTTTAAAGAAATCGGATATACATTGTTTGATTAATATTGACCCAAGTTATCATGAAAGTAAAAGTAAAGAGGAATTAGAAGCTCTTATAAAGAAATCAAAAGAAGATTTAGAAAGGTTTGAAAGAGCAAATTCAGAAGTCTTTCGTGAAGCTTCAAGATTCGTCGATACACACATAATGTCAACAAATAGTGTGGAAGTTTTCAAACAAGAACTCTCAAGCTTCGGTAAGGATACAGGTATTCTTATGATTTATATGCCCACTACACATTCCAGCCTCTATGGTTTTTTCACAGATTTGCTTGAAGATCCAGATATATCTTTTCCAATTTTAATTGCTAAAAGGAAAATAGTAGTCGAGAAAGAAGAACCAAAGGAAGAAGAAGAACCAAAGGAAGAAGAAAAGGAAGAACAAAAAGAAGTGGAGGTAGTAAGTAAAGTTGTTGAGGAAAAAGAGGAAGAGAAGATTGTTCTAGATGAATCCTTAAAAGAGTCAATAAAAGAGGAAGTGAAGAAAGACATCTCAGGGATTACTGATAAAAAAGAGTCAAAGGAAGAGAAAGTAGAAAAAATTCCTGAGATTAAAGAAGATATGCATATTGAAGAAAAGGAGGAAGAAGAAATGACTGAGATAGACGAAATCAAAGAAGAAGTAAAGGAAGAAATAATTGAAGAGATAAAGAAAGAAGTCGTCAAAGAGGTTAAAGATGAACCTAAAAAAGAAATAAAGAAAGAAGTTGCTAAAGAGCTCAACAAAGAAGAAAGTATTGAAGAGCTGAAAGAAACGATTATTGAAGAAATCAAAGAAGAGATCAAAGAGGAAATCAAGTATGAATTAAGAAAGGATCTCAAGGAACCTAAAAAAGAATTGAAAGAAAAAGTCATTGAAGAAATAAAGGAAATGAAGATTCCTGAAGAGGAAGAAGTAGAGGATGAAATTTCTGAAGAGGAAGCAGAAGAGGAAAACGCAGTAGCTTCCAGAACTGACTTTGAATAAATTAGAATAAATATAACCGTTTGATTAGCAAAATCAAACATGATCAAAATCAAGCAAATCTTGGTTTAAAAGTGAAAGATTGTGATTAATTGGCAAGTGTTCTAGATAATTATGGATGGATAGTAACTATCATAATCGTAATTATTGTTCTTGCCACAATTTTATTGCTAATGAAGGAAGGGGTTGATGCAACTAAGATTACGGTTACAGGGGCGGTTGTAGTTGCATTGATATACATGTTCTTTATGAACTGGAAAGTAGGCTTTGAAGAAAATCTTAGCTTCGAACATGTACCGCATAATTTTATAGAAGCTTTAGCTCAAACAATTAATGTAGAAGCGATTCTAATTATTTTCTCAGTTAGTATAATTGTAGCTCTTACCCGAGGAGCAGGTTTCTTCGATTTTATCTCTCTTTCTATTGTTAAATTAACTAAAGGAGACCCTAGAAAATTAATGCTAGCATTAGGAGGACTGACTTTCTTTGTAAGCATGTTCTTCGACAATTTAAGTGCTATCATTCTGTTAGGTTCCTTAACGGTAGTTATCTGTAGGCAACTAGAATTGAGATTAAGACCATTCGTTCTTTTTGTAGGGATTAATACCATTATAGGCGGTCTTCCCACCCCCGTTTCATCTCTCCCCAACATTATTTTCTTTAACTTACTTAAGCCAGGTACATTAACTAAAGATATTAGTTTCATCTCTTTTATGGGTTATATGCTCCCTATAGCTATTTTTTTCTTTGGGATTGCAACTGCTTTCTTCTTCTTCATCTATAGGAAAGATATACTGATTGAAGTTTCTGATGAGAAAAAAGAACAATTGAGAAGAATCAACCCTTGGTCTGGTATAGAAAACAGAATGAATATTTGGAAATCTATTATTCTCTTAGGAATATTATTTGTTGGTTTCTTGCTAACAAGTGTTCAAATTGAGGGGACTTTAACTGGAATGGTCTTAAAACCTATGTTCTCTTTATCAGATATTCCAGATGGCTCACATAGTTTCACCAAAGTTATATTCGCCTTTCCTGATGTAGCGTTTATTGCACTGATAGTCTCAGTAATTGGTATATTTCTATTTCGAACAGATTTAAAACAGTATATTGAGGAAGGAATTGAGTGGGAAATGATAGTTTTCTTCATAGCACTTTTTGTTTTAATGGGTGTTTTAACTGCATCAGGTGCATTATCACCTCTCACCAAAATAATGACCAACTTCTTGACAAAGGATCCTTCAACGGGTAATATTGCCGTAGGTGGTCAATTGATTGTTGCTCTAATAATTGGTGCGGTAGGTTTACCAATCACAGGCTTTCTAAATGGATCTTCAGCTGCTTTGATTTTCTCATATATGTTCCAATCCCTACCTCAAGGAATTTTACCTGGTCTTTGGATAGGATTTGTTTTAGGAGGAAATATTGGTGGTTCTCTTTCACCTTTAGGTTCCATTACTATTCTCATGGCACTTGAAATACTCAATCGCGAAGGAGATAAGATTTCCTTTTTGCAATATATGGTTAAAATGTTCCCCCTTACTCTACTTTTTGCTGTTCTAAGCATAGGATATTCAATGTTCTTAATAGGAGTAGGATTATAGTTTCAGTTTTTCTCTTGCCAGGTTCTTCCATCCCAGTGGGTCATACCTTTTGTTGCTACTCCATCTGGTTTCTTTCCAGCAGTTAGTTCTTCCTGTGTTAACCAATACATGGAGGGATGTTCAGTATTGTAGAGAATATTATAGGCTTGTGGCATGTGTTTAACAATAACATGAGCACTTACATCACCCTCATAGATTTCTCCGTCATGTTCCATACCTATAGGTTTCTCAAGCTCAACTTCAACTTTCTTAGCTGTCTTGTAGAGGGTATTTTTAAGCTTCAAATGGTTTCCTTTGAATATTTTCTGAATACCCAATAGTGTTTGGAATTTTGTCATGTTTTCTGATATGAAGACATCAAAGAAATCATTCTGAGGATGAGCATTAACGCAAGCTAGCATTCCTCCGCCAACAGCTTTTCCAACACCTATAGCTACCAACATCAATCTAAAATCTATAGGTTCTCCATCATCTAAAATTATTGCTCCTTTTCTCTGTTTTACAGTTGCAAGTTTCTTAATTGCTAACAGAGTATATTTAGAGTGGTGCTTCATCCAGCTCATTTCACCTTCCATATTAGCTATGTTTACTAGTGATGAAATACCAAAATCAAACATATTACCAAAATAGACCTCAAACTTTGTATCAGGATAATACACATGACCTATCGATGATGGAGAAACGGCTGTTTTTTCAATAAGAGTTCTAGCAGCATTTTCTGGATCCCATGGAATGCCCATAAAAGTACAATAATCATTTCCAGTACCAAAAGGTAAGACTCCAAACGTTATACTCTTTCTTTTTTGCTCAGAAAAACTCATTATTCCGTTAACAGCTTCGTTTACTACTCCGTCTCCACTCGCAACAATAATCCTGTTAAAACCATCATTAATAGCTTGTTTAGTTAATTCTTGACCTTGAGCTCTTTTGGTAGTAAAAATCACATCATAATCGATTCCACTTTCTTTGATAATTGGTTCTGCTTTTTCCCACCTTTTTGGGCACAAACCTGATCCAGCATTGGGATTCACTATAAACTTCCATTTTAAGGCCATGAGAGCTAATTATCTTGAAGTTACATATAAAGTCTTTAGTGTTCTATTTGCAAATAATATTGTTTAAGGAAACTTTGTAAGATTGTAATAATTATATATCTAAAAAACAACCATCGTTTGTGAATAAAGATGGTATCAAAGTATGATATAATTATATTGGGAGGAGGTACAACTGGACTGGTTGCTTCCAAGTATGCTGTTTTATTAGGGGCAAAAACACTCTTAATAGAAGCAGATAAAATTGGGGGAGATTGTACATGGACAGGTTGTGTTCCAAGTAAATCGTTAATATTTGCTTCATCTCTAGTTAAAAAAACTGCAGAAGC
>JAUWJS010000099.1 GCA_030607575.1 Candidatus Heimdallarchaeota archaeon
AGACTATATTGGTTCATCAGCAACAGCAACTACAGAGCAAAGAATATACTCATCCGAATGTTCAACGATATATTGTTCATTCAAATCTAATGAGGTAAGTAGTTCCATATATAGGTTTCTTAATTTCAAGGGATTAAGTTGAATTAATGTTAAAGTCATGTTAGATCTCTTATCGAGTATATCAATATTACAGCCAATTGAATGGTCTTCTGCTAAAAATTCAGCAATTTGTTTTCGCCAATTCAACACAGAACTAGATGGTTTTGATTTGTAAAATTCTAAAATGAAACTATCTGTTTCTAGTATCCTTTCCCCATTTGAAAAGAGAAGATTAACAATGTTATGAATCTCATCTTGTAACCTATCCATCAGTACATTAGTATGTCAAAACTATATAAAAACCAAAATTAATTGGTGTTATTCTCTCTTCCCAAGTCGTTGTATCTCATCCATCAGTTCTATTTATGTGTTTTTTAATCATTTTTGCAAACTCTGCTACACCTGGCTTAATATGCATGAAATTGTAATCAGGAATTTCGATCAGAGTACTATTTTCTATTAATTCGCTTACTTCTCTTGTCTTTTCTATTCTATGATATTTATCATCTGAAGTAGTAAAAATTGTTACGGGACAATTTATTCTTTGATAATCTTCTGAAGCATTCCAATGTCTCATCTTTGAGCATCTTTTCCATCTCCCAACATCAATATTCGTCATTCGTTCATAATATACTTTCTTTTGAAAACCAGGTGCCACTCTTTTTTTAAGATACCTCTTAGCTATCTTACTACCAACTCTTTCCAAAATGAAAGTAGGCAACATAAAAGCTAATTTAGTCGATATTTTTGGGTAGCTCGAACGAACAAATGGTCCAATGAAGAAACACGCTCTAGGTTTCATCCAGTTTTGTCCTAAACAATGAGCTACATAGTAGACACCAAAGCTAGAACCAATGAATATGCTATTTTCTTCTTTGATTTTTAGATGATGCATAGTTTCAACAATGTCAAGTGCTATACGATGAACTGTACATTGTTTTTTCTTCCCTAGATTTATTGTTGGTTTCTCTCTAGAGTCAATAATAACAAGATCAAATTCTTTGTACAACTCGTCCCATAAATCTGTCCAAGAATAAATACCAGGACCAGCTCCTTGAGTAAAGAAAATGGTAGGATTATTAGAATCTAAATGTTTTGATGAATATAAACACTGAATTTCTTGCTCATCAGACATGAGAATTTGCTCTTTGGTTGATTCATTGATGAAAATCATTTCCTGAGGAAATTCTTCTTCTAATGAGTTAGACATCATTTTCTTTACTTTCTAATAGCTCATATATAATTATGGATTCCTCATCCCAAGTTAATCAAGTTTTATTTTCTGTAAGGGTGAAAAGTAAGCTATTCTTCCTCTTCCTGCCATAACTTTTCCATCTTTGATTACATGAGAGAAATTCACAGGATCAACAACTGCTGAGATGTCTTCGAGAGGATTTTTATCACAAATAACTATATCAGCTAATTTTCCTTTTTCGATTGAACCAATTTTATCATCTAGTGAGATAGCACGAGCACCTTCTATAGTTGCAGCTTGCATAGCTTGAACAGCAGTCATACCTATGTCATCAACCATTAATTTAATCTCCAATCCAGTATTTCCATGAAAATTACCAGGGGTGGCAGCGTCAGTTCCAATTGCAATTTTAACACCTTTCTCTAAAGCTATCTGATGATTTTCTTTGGCTTTATTATAACACTCAGTAATCTTCTTTTGAACTTCAGGAGGCATCTGTTTGTGAATACTAGGACTAGCCAAACAAACAATCGCTGAACGAGTTGGAATCAAGTAAGTTCCTTTCGCGACCATCATCTTGGCTGTTTCTTCAGTTACAAAAGTACCATGCTCAATGGTATCAAAGCCAGCTCTGACAGCAGCTTGAATTCCATCATTTCCATGAGCGTGGCAACCGACATGCATTCCAATTCTGTTAGCTTCTTCACGTATAGCATCAAGTTCTTCATCGGTCCAGAGAACTAAACTAACCTTTGACTCCATCCCGTGAAGTACACCACCAGTTGTAGCAGTTTTAATGAAATCAGCTCCTAGTCTTTTCTGATCTCTAACAGCATATTTTACATTATCAACTCCAGCTTTTATAACAGAGATTTCTCTATCAAAATCAACCAAAGCTTGAGGACCAATAGATTCTGAATCTCCCCATTGCCAGATTCCTGTTTCGGATCCGACCAATCTAGGTCCTGCTAAAATACCATAATTGAGAATTCGTTTTAGTGAGGAAACAATCCCTTTGTAACTACCAGCATCTCTTACACATGTAAAACCACTTACTAGATGCTTCTGTGCATTATCAAGAGCAATAAAATTATACATGTCTCTCTTTGTTCTGAGGTATTCTCTTTCATATTGAGGATCACCAGTTCCACTAAGATGAACATGGCACTCAACCATACCAGGAAGGACAGTTTTTCCTGTAGCATCAATTGTCTTGTCATTTTCTTCTTTCTCAAAACTTCCTTCATGTCCCACCCAAACAATCTCTTTGTTTTTAACAACAATAGTAAGGTTTTCGTTTATTTTTCCTTCAATAGAATCGAAAATATTTCCTGATTTTATTACAAGTCTTGTTTCTTCAGACATAAATTAAAGATTTCAGACTAAATTTAAAGTCTTCGGAAAAAAAACTCAGTTCAACAAAATTCCATGAATAGGAAATATTTATACATTACATCAAGCTTTAGTACATAATGTCACCCAAAGAAAATTACGAACCTCCATTGAGGATTCAAATTATAATAAAGAATATTCTCATTATTATGGCTTATACGCTTATTTTAACCTTGTTTTTGGCAATTTTCTGGTATCCTGAAAGATATCTTGCTTTTCAAGAACATATTAGCAACTTAGGAGGAATAGTGAGTTATACATCTTCATTACCAAACACCACATCCATGTATATCATGATTGTTGGATTTGGTATTTGCGGAGCTTTAGCTTTGTCAGTATCCATCCTCTACTTCACAAACAAAGAACTACGCGGAAGAATTCCAAAAGGTATCTTGGCTTTGATACTTGCTCTTGGAGCAGCTGGAATAGCTATTCCTTTAGACCATCCTCTAAGAATTTTACATCTTACAGGAGCAGCTTGTTTTATTGGCGGATTTGCAGCTTTCAATGCTTATCTACAGATATCAAGTACAATTAGAAAACACATCAAAGGATGGTCCAATGTTGGCAAAGGAGATGCCATATGGGATGTGATCCTATCAGTGATAGTTCTTGTTATTCTAGTTGGATACTTTGTAATCTTCGCTTTAGACCAACTAAATGTTGGAGCAGCTTTCTTAGGACCTGTATTCCAAAAAGTAACTGTTTTTGCTATGATACTTGCATACTATTTCATTGATAACATAGATATTTAGCAAAGAAGAGGAAGTAAGTCTTTCATCTTTTTTTCTTGCTTTTCGATAGATTAATTACCTGTTGGTTTAACACTACCACCTTCAACCATCAGAATCTCAGCTTAATACATAATGTGATGTAAGCTACTTATATAAATAGATTAGAACCCATTCTGGGGAGCTTTCAAAAATAATTAGAAAAGGGTTTTTTTTTAAGAAAAAAAAACTTACAAAACACTCTTCAATGCAGTAAGGAATCTTTCAACATTTTCTGGTTGGGCAGTATGTCCCATTAACCCAATTCGCCATATCTTGCCTGCTAATGGCCCTAAACCTCCACCAATTTCAATTTTATATTCAAACCGCAGTTTTTTTCTAACTTCCGCTTCATTAATACCTTCGGGAATGGTTACTGCATTAAGCATTGGAAGACGAAACTTATCTTCAACATACATTTTCAAACCCAATTCTTCCAGCCCTACTTTCAATTTATTATGACATTCTGCATGCCGTTGAAATACTTTTTCCGCTCCTTCTTCAAAGAAGAGTAAGAGTGCTTGATATAGTGCGTACAGCATATTTATGGGTGCTGTATGATGGTATGTTCGTTTGTGATCCTTTTGCCAATATTCTCCAACCAAACTCATGTCCAAATACCAGTTTGGAACTCGGGTCTTCCTGTTTTTAATCTTCGACAAAGCCTTTTCCGAAAAACTAACAGGGGCTAAACCGGGAGGTACTGACAAACACTTTTGAGATCCGCTATATATGGCATCAATCCCCCAATCATCAACTTTCACCTCAATTCCCCCTAGACTTGTAACTGCATCCACCAAGAATAAACTCTCAGTGTCTTTAATTATGTGTGATATCTCCTCGACAGGGTTTTTTACTCCAGTTGAGGTTTCTGCATGGACCATTGCAATGAGATTATAGGACTTTCCCGCTAGTTTTTCTTTTACTTGTTCAGGGTCAATGGGTGTCCCCCATTCAAATTCAATGACGTCTACATCTGCACCTAAACGTGTAGCTACTTCGCGCATTCGTTTTCCAAAAACTCCATTTATCAATATTAAGACTTTATCTTCTGGTTCAATCAAATTGACAAAACAGGTTTCCATCCCCGCAGATCCCGTTCCCGATACTGGAATTGTCAATCTATTGTTAGTATTCAATAATTTTCGTAGTAGTACCTGAATCTGATCCATTATTTTAATGAAATGGGGATCTAGGTGCCCCAAAGTGAAACGATTGAGAGCTTCATATACATCGGGGTGGACACAAGAGGGTCCTGGTCCCATTAGCAAGATTTCATCAATATCATCTAACAAATTTGTCATGGTCTTTCACGCATCTAAGGAATATTAATATCCTATTTTGTAATAAACTGATACTATTAAAAAACTATATATGAATCTATTCATGTAATTGAGCTATATTGTCCATGTGATCTACCAAAGAAAGTAGTATCGGGTTTCGTGTGCATCATATATTTTTAGTCATTTTAACTTTCAAAGTATTTTTAAACACTATTAGTATGATAAATTGAATTCTAATGGAATGTCCTCGCTGCAGAAAAACTCAGAAAAAGAGAGTAGGTATGAAACACGTGAAAAGAAAGGGAGGATTCCATAAACAAACAAAGTTTCAATGCCCAAATTGTGGATTAGTAAAAATGATCAGAAATTGATGAAAAAATAGAGGAATGGAAATGAAATTTATAAAGCCAAAAAAACTTCAGAAAGGGGACACTATAGGAATCATATCTCCCTCGTGGGGAGGACCAAATTTCTTTCCTCACATTTACGATGAGGGGATATTAGTTTTAAAAGAAATGGGTTTTCAGATAAAAGAATATCCTTCAACAAGAGCAGATCCTGAATATCTTTACAATAACCCTGAGTTAAGAGCAACAGATGTGAATGAAGCATTTCAAGATGAAGAAGTGTCTGCTATTATCGCTTCAATAGGAGGAGATGATTCGATTAGATTATTGCCATTTATTGATGAAGAGATTATAAAATCAAATCCTAAAATTATTATGGGATATTCAGATACAAGTATTTTGTTAACCTTTGCTAATCAACTGGGTTTAGTGACTTTTAATGGACCAGCTGTAATGGCGGGTTTTAGCCAAATGAGAAACTTCCCAGAAGCCAAAGAGCATGTTAGAGATATGCTTTCAAGTACGTTTGAAACATATGAATATCAACCATTTAATGAGTATGTAAATGGCTATCCTGATTGGGGAAACAAAGAAAATATTGGAAAAATAAATGAAAAGCAAACCGAATACATTCAATGGAATTGGTTGCAAGGAACATTTAAAGTTGAGGGTGAACTCTTTGGAGGATGTATTGAAGTTTTAGAATTCTTAAAGGGAACAGATTATTGGCCAAAGAAAGAATTTTGGAAAGGAAAAATTCTGTTTTTTGAAACATCAGAAGAAAAACCGTCTCCAGATAATGTAAAGTATATGCTAAGGAACTATTGCGTGCAAGGCATTATGGAGAATATTAGTGGAATTTTGTTTGGACGAGCTAGAGATTACAATACAATTGAAAAAGAGGAATTAGAAAGACAAATCCTTAATGTACTGAAAAAGGAGTTTGGATATTCAGATTTACCTGTTGTAACCAATATGGATTTTGGACACACAGATCCTCAATTCATTATACCTCTAGGATGCAAATTAGAAATTGATTGTGAGCAGAAAAGAGTCTCTCTTTTAGAAAGTCCAGTAAGAGATTAATTTTAGTCAATGCAAAAAGATTCTTTGGTATTAACTGAATCTTCATCTTTATTGCACAAAATATTTATGATTGACCTATAGTTAGTTAGATTGACCATGCCAAAGAAGAAGAAAGACTATACAATTAGAAAATTCTCAGTAGCTAGAAGAATATTATCTGATTTTAATGATGTTGCGGCTAAATTTCCAAGAGTACAAGGGATTGTAGAGATAGATATAACAGACGCAAAGAAGAGAATTAGTGAATTAAAAGAGAAAGAAAACTATAATGTTTCACTTACTGCATGGGTTGCTAAATGCTTAAGCAAATCAGTGAAAGATAATCCTAGACTTAACTCTTTCAGAAAAGGTGGAAGGAAGATTATTGTCTTTGATAATGTAGACATTAGTGTAATTGTTGAAGTAACAACTAAATCTGGAAAACACGTTCCTTTCAATCATGTGATTCGAAAAGTGGAAACAAAAAGTGTGAAGGACATAACAGATGAAATTCGAACTGTTCAAACGAAGAAAATAGAAGAAACTGAACAGCTGACAAGAGGCTCATCAAACTTTACAGGTCTAATTGTGCTAATACCTAAAAAAATAAGACAATTTTTTATAAAAAAACTACTCAAAAATCCATTCTATGTCCAAAAACTGATAGGAACAGTAGGTTTAACTTCTTTGGGAATGTTTGCCAAAAATATCCATGGGTGGGCTATTCCATTTCCTGACAGAACCTGCAATGTTGCACTGGGTGGGATGAAAAGAATAGGATGGGAAATTGACGGAAAACTACAAACTAGAGATATTCTGTGTGTAACTTTTCTAATAGATCATAATCTTGTAGATGGGGCTCCTATTGCTAGATTTATCTCAAGAGTTGCAGAAATAATGGGACAAGCATATGGCTTAGAAGACATAACAAAAGTCGATTAAAAAAAGAAAAAGAGAAGAGGAATTATTTCTTTCTTCGGTTTATCATTACAATTACAGTTCCTAAAATAAAAACTCCCAGAATTGCAGAACCTAAACTTAATCCAGCAGCTGAACTTCTTCCGAGAACAAAATGGTAATAACCAGTATAATTGTTACCTAATTTAAGATAATAAACTTCAAGCACTTATATGTGTTTAAGGGGTGTTAAAAAGAGATGCATTTTTAAAAGTGAACATAAGCAATTCTAATGATGATAAAAGAGGAAAAAAACGACGCTTTATCTCTGAATTCTATCGAACTAGAAAATCTTACTTGGATGCAAGCTGAGGAAGTGCTAGAGAATTATGAAGTAGTTTTAATTGCCTTGGGAGCTAGAACTAAAGAACATGGTCCTCATCTTCCTTTGAATAATGATTATCTCATGGCGGAATACCTAAAAGAAGAAGTAATCAAGAAAGTTTCAGTTGCTGTTCTTCCTACTCTTCAATATGGTTATTACCCTTCATTTCTGGAATATCCAGGTTCTGTTTCACTCAAAGAGGAAACTTTCAAGCAAGTTGTTATTGATATTTGCATGTCCATGAATGGTTATGGAATCAAGAAATTTTATATCGTAAATACAGGTATTTCCACTTTAAAACCTTTGAAATCTGCTGCATCAAAGCTTGAACTACAAGGGATAATTCTTCGTTTTCTAAGTTTACTTGAAGTTGAAAATAAACATGACCCTGAGTTACTACAACAAGAAGGAGGGACTCATGCTGATGAAAGTGAAACATCAATAATGCTTCACATGTATCCAGAAATAGTAGATATGAATAAGGTAGTCAAAGACTATGATTCGAGACCAGATAGAAGAGGTTTAACTAGGGATCCTGATGGAAATGGAGTGTATAGTCCAACTGGGGTATATGGTGATCCTACTCTAGCTACTAAAGAAAAAGGAAAAATCTTGACAGATGCTTTAGTTGAGGAAATTGTCAACCAAGTAACAAGTTTGATTGAAAGTTAATAGCCGTTTACGTTTTTGATAAGCAATATACAGCTGAATGGCTTGAGGTGTCTATGAATTTAATTTGAAAATCATTGTCTTTTATAATTTTCTTCAAATCTTCAGGATTAATAAACTCCCTTGTATTTCTATAAATTCCCCTTTCTTTTAATTTGTATTCGCGAGTTAGTCTATTATATAAGGAATAAGTGATTGCTTGCATCCCATAGTCCTTCTTAATTGCTGGAAATTGATAATGCTCCCCTGCGATAATGTCTTCACCTATTTCAACCAACAACTCTCCGCTGTGATTCTCCCTTAAATTTTCCGATTTATACTTTTTATCAGATGCTTTTGGTTTGTAGGTTGAAAAAATCCACACCCCATTAGGATTCAAGTGTTTTCTAACAGCTGAAAATAAATCTTCCAACATTAAAATAGGAAAACTAGGGAAGGTATTCATTGGTAAAACTATCACATCAAATTGCTTTTGAAACACATTATTGGTTTTTAAGAAATCATCAAAAAGAACATTGCAATCCTCTAGCAGCGGGTGTTCTTTTGAATAAGCTTGAAAGTATTTCTTACAGTGTTTACAAATCTCAATTCCAAACAATTTTGCTTTTGTAGTTTGTTTTTCGCTTTCTACTGCAATCTTGCTTAGAACACGTCCATATGCTGTTCCAATTTCTAGGATTGTTTTTGGATTGTCATCAAAGATGAATTGAATCTCAGGGTCAATTCTAATAGCATGATTTTTTCTTCTTCTCCAAAAAACGTCTGCCCAAATCTCTGAGGAATGTAAATCGTTCTTTATATCTGAAATCGATTCGTTTTCTATTAAAAATCCTAAGTCCTGCAGCTTCTGTAATTCAGATCTGATTTCACCTTCAGAAGGCATATAGGCTGAAACCATCTAATCCCGCTCAAGTAAGTTTTGTTCCAGCAAATCTATCTTTATTCTTTCCACAACTGCTACAAACGGTTTCAGATGGGTCCATCCTAGCCTCACAATATTCACAGAAAATTGCGTTCTTAGAAGCCTGAGCTTTGGATGGATCATAAGGTTTATACTCAGTGTCTTGATCATAAGGTCGATGTTTCTTAGCCAAAACAAAATCGTTTCTCTCTTTTTGTCTTATCCTAACAAAAACAACCCACATTATTGTAATTATTAACATAACACCAATAGCAACTGGTACCACCACAATCACTGGATCTGCGAAATCTAAAAAGGCTAGTATAACAACCACTCCGCCAAGTATGATTGAAATCAGCGAGAGAATAATATATGTTTTTTTAGCTCTAGGTTCCATTACAATTATAATTCTTGTAGATTGTTACTTAAATTTTGTTAAAGTAAAAATGTTTGAGACAAAACATCCATTTCACATGAAAATTTTTAAACTGAAGGAACACCACTATAATGTGTCATCCGGTGAAATTTTTAGAAGAGAAGAATTAACAGAAAAAATCCAAGAAATTTTTGGAACACCAGAATTCGGTTTAGAACATATAAATGGAGACATGTATATCTTCAACAACTCCTATTTAGTCGCAAATGTCCTTCTAACTCAAGAAATAGATATTTACATCCCATCA
>JAUWJS010000058.1 GCA_030607575.1 Candidatus Heimdallarchaeota archaeon
CTTGTTACTGTTCGCTGGATATAGCCTCGAGGATCACCATGAAGTTGGTGCATAGCTACAATCCTTCAATGTATATTCTGCACTGACTTATTTAAACACCAAAAAATGTACAAAAAACATCTTATAATCTCTCCACTTAATTCAATTCAAAACAGTTATTATTATTATTGATTTACTGTAATCTATAATATATATAGTTGGTATAAAAGTGGATTTGGAAACTAAATCATTTCTCTACTTCTTTATTGCATGCAGAAAGCGTATTAAATCAATGTCTAAAGAGAAACTTGAGAAATACCAATTAAAGAAATCTCAAAATATTGTTCAATATGCTACGAATAACTCAGATTTTTTCAAAGAATACTACAGAAAATTAGATTCAAAAGATGTCTGGAATCTCCCTACTGTCAATAAAAAAATAATGATGGATAATTTAACCAATTATAACACAGTCGGTTTAAAAAAACAGAAATTAATTGATTTTTGTTTAAGGAATGAAGAAACTCAAAATTATGATGCACGATTTGGAAAATACAATGTTGCAATGTCTTCGGGAACAAGCGGTAATAAGGGGGTTGTTATCACTAGTCCTTCTGAGGAAAGATATTTACGTGCTGCTTTTTTTTCACGTTTCAGTTTTCCTCGAACTTTACGTTTGAATATTGCATTTATCCTACGTATAACAACTCCTGCTTTTCAGATTGACAAATTCGGACAAAAACTTACTCACATTAGTCAGTTGAACACAATAGATGAAATAAAACATCAATTAAAAGAAATTCAGCCAAACGTGCTTTCAGCTCCTCCTTCAATGCTTGAAATGCTTGCTGATGAGATAAACGAAGGCAGATTGAATATCTCCCCTAAGAGGGTAATTTCTTATGCTGAAATACTCTATCCAGAAATTGAAGAAAAGCTTGAACAAATATACGGTAGTAAAATTCATCAAATATATCAAGCAAGTGAGGGATCAATAGCTATGTCTTGCAAACATGGCTCTTTACACATTAATGAGGATTTGATATATGTTCAGACCTTAAATTCAGATGGAACACCAACACCCCAGGGAGAACCTTGCTTTAAAATGATAATCACTGATTTGCATCGAACCGCACAACCAATAATCCGCTATGAGTTAAACGACTTAATCATAACAAGTCCATATAAATGCGAGTGTGGTTCTTCATTTAGAGTGATTGAGCAAGTTCTAGGTAGATCAGATGATTTGTTTTGGGCACAAAGAAACGATAATGGAGAGATGCAATTTATCTTTCCTGACTTCATTAGACGTGCAATTATTAGCAGCTCTGAGGAAATCGATGAATATCAAGCTATTCAGAAAAACTATAGTAAAGTTGTAATCCACATTATTCCAGAAACTAATGCAGATAAAGGAACTATTTCAAAGAGTATAGAAGAGAAAATCCAACAGGTGTTTAGAAAACATAATTGTAAAATGCCAAAAATCGAAGTTATTTTTAAAACAAAATTGGAAAGAGATGTCTCTCAAAAAATAATCCGAATCTCTAGAGATTTTGATGTTTCCTTCTAGAATGAAATCATTTGAGATCTAACTATTTATCCTTTGAAAACAATTTTCCCATCAATTTGCACGAAATCCGCGAAAATCATGCAATCACCGATTTACTTCTTTCTATTTTGCTAAATTTTCTAGAAGATGAAGGCTTGTTCTTATTCCCTTTTCAAACCATTCCACCATCATATTTTCATTTGGAGCATGATTGTCTTCATCTGGCTGAGCATAAGGTATAATGTACATTGGTTTCTTTGTTGCTTTGTATAAGGAATATAAAGGCAAACTCCCACCAGCGAGAGGGATTAGTAAGGGTTTTTCACCAAATCCTTTCTGAATAGAACGCTCAAGAATTTCTGTCCAAGGAAGTTCAATTGGTGTAAACATAGGATAAAAACTTGTTTCAGACTTAAAGGAACATCTTTCTAGTATCTGCTTATACCGACCACTTGCTTTCTTTAATTTCTCTATATGATTAAAGAATAGCTGCTTAATCTTCTCAGGTTCTTGATTTGGTACAAGTCTGATATCTAATTCAACATAAGCTTCCTTGGGAATAATTGTTCTAGCTTTTTCCTTAACACTTCCAGAGCTAAAACCTCGAATGTTAAATGTAGGTCTAAACATTAAACGATGTTCAAGGGGTTGATCTTGTTCTTCTCCGAAATAAGAAATTCCTAATTGATCCAGGTATACATCAGAATCACGATTGAGATTCTTTACTGCTTCTAAAGCGGCTCCACTAGGAGTAAAAACGTCATTATAAAAACCACCAATCAAACATTTACCTGTGTCATCTTTCATAGTTTTGAGGATTGTAATTAAATCCCAAACAGGATTTGGTTGGATCCCGCCAAAATTTCCAGAATGTACATCTCCTTTGGCAGTCTGTAAATGAAGCTGAATAGTCACTATTCCTCTAGCACCGAACTCAAGAGTTGGTTTCCAAGTAGGATCAGCAGGTCCATCAGATACAACAACTAAATCAATATTGTTGAAAAAGTCCTTTTCCTTTGAAATGGCTTCATCTAGATGAGTAGACCCTAATTCCTCTTCGCCATCTAAAATAAGTTTAACATGTGTATTCAATTGATTCGATTTTACCATACACTCGATAGCAGCTATATGAGCAAAAAACTGTCCTTTGTTATCTCCAACCCCTCTTGCATAGATTCTACCTTCTCTAATTTCAGGCTCAAAAGGAGGAGAAAGCCACTTGTCTAATGGATCAGGGGGTTGAACATCATAATGTCCATAAAAGAGAATAGTGGTTGGTACCTTCGTAGAGATTTCACTAATTTGAGGTATCCATTCAGCAATAACAACAGGATTACCTTGAGTAGGAATCTGTTGTACAAAGTCTGCAGTTTGTTTTAATCTCTTCTCAAGCCAGTTTGCAGCTACTTGAACTGATTTGTGATCTCGAGTAACACTTGGAATTCTTATTAAATCGAATAAATCTTCCAAAAAGGAATTCTGAAATTTGTCTAAATATTCTAACGATTTCACTTTATTCACTTACTAAAACTATAGTTCTCTCTTATCAATTAAGAGGGGGGATTAAAACTTTCTGTGCAATTCTTGTGAGACTATTTAGCAGGAGTATCAATTTTCTTTCCTAGCCAAAAGAACAGAGCAGCTAATCCTCCTGCAAAGATTCCGGCATAAAAACCTGAGTCAAACCACCATTCAGCATGACTAACAGATATAGCGAAAATTATTCCTGAAACAACTGTAAGAATTACAATTCCAATTGCTGTCCAAAAGCCTGCTTTTTCAATTTTCACTTCTCTTTCAACTGACATAGTAATTACAGGATATATTTTCTGTAAAGCTACATATGCAATAAATAGAAAACCGAGAACAATTGGAACATGTGCAAATTGTCCCCAAGGTGCAGCTACAGAAGTATCAATTGAGAAGTAATAGTAATAACCTGTATACCACCCGCCTATACCATCTATTGCAACTAGCACAAGACCAACTATACTAGCAATCATAGTGCCTACATAAAGAGCAGGTCTTGCATATTCTGGGACTTCCTTTTCAGACGACATAATCAAATATTGCTCAAGACTAGTTTAAAAATTTATTTGGAGGACAAAAACCAATTATTTAAACTACAACTTGAACAAATGGAGAGTAAACGAAAGTTTTATTAAAAAAGAGAGTAGGAAGAAAACGAAGAAAAATAGCGGGGCCTGTGGCTCAGATGAGTATCACTGTGTGTGAACTCAGAGAAATTAGGTAGAGCAGCGGACTCTTAAACTTTGAAAAATGTAGAGATATCCGTCGGTCGCTGGTTCAAATCCGGCCAGGCTCGCCACCCTTTTCTTCTGCACTTCGATTTTCTGATTGCAAATGAGTTGGACATGAAAAAGGGCTAAAGATATCAAGGAGATATATACTTAACTTATCACAAATTCAGTTCTCTATTCTTAATTGCTCAGCATAATCTCTCTCCCACTCTTTGATAAGATGCTTCTCCCAAGTATCTGTGTCTATTAATATCTTAATTATTTCCTCAAAATGCTTTTTCTCTTCGAAAATCTGAAAAGCTTCATCTATTTCAATTCCTTGCGTGTAAAGCCAATCATTACATAGATCGGCTACAAATTCTGCAAATCTTCTATAAACTGCACGATATTCTTTCTTCTGAGATATAACTACAGTGAACGCTTTCTCAATTTTTTGAACATAAATAATTATATTCTCGCTCTCAAGGAGTTTTAGTTCCCCTAATCCAATTGATTTACCTAAATCTAGAACAGCTGACATAAAGGCAGTTATGAGGGTTGCATCATAAGGTAAAGATAAAGTCAACATAAGAAAAACAGGCTGTCCTGATTCTAAGGTTATTAACATATCTACATCTTGTATAAGCAGGGGTTTTTCTAGGTCATCTTCAACTTCTACAATAACCGTTTTATTTTTCTTTGAGGTGATTGTTTGTCTATTGATGATCAAATTCAGATTTCGCATGAAATAATAAATTCTTTCTCTTTCCTTCTCTAGAAATTCTTCATCTTCAATCCATGGACTACTTTCTTTGATTATCTCTAAAGGTTGAAAGTTATCTTGAAAATTCTTCTTTACTCTACTTACTAAGGATTCGTAAGTTCCTTTCTCTTTTACAATAGTGAGAATATAGTCTCCTTTTGCTTCACAAACAATCTCGTTATTACCAAATTCAATAAGTTTAGGAGATTTTTCACCAAACTCACCGATAATTGATGTAACAGCAGTAATGTAGCTAATTACTTCTACATTCTTCTCTTCTGATGCCCATTGGGAATCATAGATTCTATAGTATCTACATGAACCTGAAGTTTTCAGTACAAGAACCGCTTTAACCAACCTAAATCACACTAAACTAATATATCGGTAATCGAGTATACCTTCAACAGATAGAAATAAGTCTTAAAAGCTTTCTTTAAGGGAAAAAGATAATGAAATCTACTTCACTCGGTATTCTAATACCGTATTCTAAGGCTGAGATTATTTTAAGTATTCTTAGGAAACATCGTATCATCAACGTAGATTTGGAGTTTATCAGAAAGGATAAAACTATAGTAATCTCAGTAAACACTACTGATGATAATCTCAGAGGTTTACTAGAATCAGCAGCTATAGATTTTGATTACAGTATTGATACTTTTACTTTTACTAAAAAAGAAAAACAACCTAAGAATCTGTTTGAAGCTGTACAGGATACCATTCCTGAACATTTGCATGAGCATATTCCTAAAGCATATGATATTATTGGAAATATTATTATCATTGATATTCCAGAAGAAATTCAAGCTTTCAAACTTGATTTTGGTAAAGCTCTTCTCTCCTTATTTCCCTCTATAAGATCAGTTTATAGGAAAGCTTCAGCTGTTTCTGGTGAATTGAGAATAAGAGAGATTGAATATCTAGCTGGAGAAAAGAAATGTGAAACTATTCACATTGAACATGGAATAAAGATAGCTGTTAATGTGTGTGAAGCATATTTTAGTCCCCGACTAGGACATGAACATAAGAGAGTTGCAGATCAGAGTAAAGAAGGAGAAGTCATCATTGATCTTTTTTCCGGAGTAGGTTCTTTTCCATTACATATTACTAAACATAAGAGCACAACTGTACATGCGATTGATATAAATAAAGAAGCATTGAAGTGTTTAGGAAAATCAATTGAGATTAACAATCTCATAGGGGTAATAATACCAACACAAGGTGATTGCAGACGGGTAGCTGACACTTTACCCAAAGCTGATAGAATTATAATGAATCTACCTGGCAAAGCTCAAGAATATATTGATGTGGCATGTAAAATTGCAAAACCTAGCAGTATTATCTATTTCTACCAATTTGTTTCATCTTCAAATCCTTTTGAAGATATGAAGGAGATACTAAAAAAGAAACTAAAAGAACAGAATTGGATAATAAAAGAGATTATAAGTTTTGAAAAAATAAGAGAAAGTGCTCCTAGAGAGATTCATGCTTGTTTGGAAGTTTCAATTATTCCTCAACATAAATAGTAACTTTAAGCTGAGAATCAGAATTTTTTAGTTTTTCAACAATATCCTTAGAAATACTGCAAGCTGCTTTATTAGCTTTAATGGCCAAAGTCTTGGGGCAAGTATACGAGCTTTTTCTTATAATAATTGCTCTAGAATCAGATAATTGTAAATTTGGATTGCCCTGTCCTAAAATTTCTTCAATATTCTCCCCTATTTGAAGAACGATTCTAATTTGGCTATTTTCTCTTCTTATTTTCTCTTTGAATTCTTCTGGCAGATTCTTCAGACTAAGAGATGAATTTACTCCAACAATGCAATCACCCTTAAGGGATAAAAATGAATCAGTAGTGAATTCCATAGTGGATTTGTGAGTAGAGATGATGTTCTTGTGACCACGACAAGTAAAAGATACAGGATTCATTAAGAGAGATTCAGAAGATTACTTAACAAAATTTCGCTTAAAGAGAAAAATAAATAAAAACAACATTGTTTCTGCAAATAATTTAAAATATATCGTCTTCTAATTAGAAAATGTTATAATTATATATGCTCAAATCTGTCGTAGGTAGACATCCATGTCCCAAGAATTAGCTTTAGAAAAAGCCTTTGAATGGTTTAATATTCGAGTATCTTCATCTTTTTCTGGTAACAGAAATAGTGCATCAAAACAAATTAGATCTATTAACGATAAGGTTGAGGAATTAAAAAGTGCTGCACATCGTTTTGATTACTCTGATATAAAGGATCCTGATGTTTACCAAAATTATGCTACAACGATCTTTACCAAAACTAATGAGTTATTTGAAGATATAGAAATTCCAGAAAACATTACTTATAATAACCTTGAGAATTTTGCAGGCGTTCTAAAGAATAAAGTAAACTCATACTTGAATTTTCTTTCAAAGTACTTATCTTGGTTGAAGAGAGATAGATCTTACAAAGATAAAGTCAAAAGCTTGGATAGAACCCTTACAAGACTTAAAGAAGAAATACATAATTTTGAAGCAAAAACTATGGTTAACTACTCAGAGATTGTTCCAAAAGAGAAGGTGCTCGATGACATTGAAAATCTTACTCATTTAGTACAAAGGGACAATGAACTAGAAGAGGAAATAATCTCACATGCAGATGAAGTAGAGAAGTTAACTAAGGAAATTGACAAGCAAAAGGAAAAACTAAATGAATTGAAAAATCATCCAGGTTTCATTCAATTGGAAAATAATATAAAGGAACTAGAACACATAGAAATTTCTATTTCCAATAAAGTTTCTGAAATTAAAAAACTCTGCAATAAGGTACTTAGAGCATCAGATAATAAGAAAATAACTTTGGATAATTATGATAAAGATGTAATGAAGAGTTTGATAAAAGATCCTTTAAGTCTTTTCATTAAAGAATCAGAAGGATATCGAGGAGTTAAAGCAGCTCTCCAGACTCTAAAAGAAATAAGTCTTGACCCTTCAATTCAGATGAAGAAAGAAAAACTTCAAAGAGCATTTGATAGTATTGATGAAATAATCAATAACGAGCTGTTAGAAAATCAGAAGAGAGCTCAATACATTACGAAACAAAATGAAGCTATAAATCACAAATTTGAAGATATGCAACTTTTTGTTAAGATAAAGAAATTTGAGCAAGAGATTGATAATCTTACAATTGATAGAAACCGTATAACACTCTCACTTAGAAGAGAAAAAGAAGAAATTGATGATAAAATTGCATCTATATCTAAATCTGTTGAGGAGAGAATTGTAGAGTTCACTGGTAAGGAAATGAAACTGGTATTCTAAAAATGTGCGTTTAACCTTCTATATATCGGGAAAATTATAGCAAAACTTCCGACAATAGAAGAGATACGAGAATATGTTTTACAACAAAAAAAAAACTAGAAGAGCTTCAATCTGGAACATTCTTTTGCCCAACCAAATAAGTTTAAAAACAATGTTGAGATAAACGTACAAGCAATAGCTGAATTTGTAAAGTAAAGCTAAACACTCAAAAATTAGGTAATCCAGATGGCTTTTGGAATAACATTCGAAAATAAAACAAATGAATTAAAGACTACATTAAGTGATCTGAAAATTAAAGTTCCTGAAATTGAGAGCGCAGCTATTGTATCTATAGAAGGATTACCAATAGCTTCAGTGCTACCCCAAGAAATTGAAGAAGCACGTTTAGCTGCAATGACAGCCGCAATGCTTTCTCTAGGGGAAAGGGTAGCTCAGGAGATGCAAAGGGGAGAGTTAGAAAAAATCTTCATTGAAGGTGCTTACGGGTACATTATTACTTTAGCTGCTGGACAAAATGCTGTTTTAACTGTTTCAGCTAGAAAAGAAGCAAAATTAGGTTTAGTTTTTCTGGATATGGCTAGAGCGGCTCAAGAAGTAGAACGACAACTTAACTGATTTTACCTCTCTCCATTTTATTTCATTTAATATAATTAATGAAATATATTTTTTTTAACTAAAAACTATGGTCATCTTACGAAAAACCTTTAAAAACAATCACTTTTCAGAATTTGAGCTGAATAAATGGGAGAATTAACTGACGAACAATTTGCAAGCGATGATTTAGTAGTAAAGCTAGGTAAATTGGAGGAAAACATTACTGTTTTTAAGAATCAAAGAAATGAATTTAACCAGCTCACAAAAGATTCTCTTGGATTAAGAAATGAAATTAATGAAGAAATTCACCAATTATTAGAAAAAGCTAAAGGATTTACAGTTAAACGTGATGATTTAAACACTCAAGTTAAGCAATTAAAGCTAAAACGAAAAGAATTGTATGATGGTTTACAGGTTAATAAGAAGGCTCTAGAAGAAATTGTTGAGAAAGAGAAACTCCTAGAAAAAGGGGATATTCAAAAAAAAAGAAGAAGTATGAGTAATCTTAGTAGCAAGATAGACAAAATAGAATGGGATTTGCAAACCAGTGTTCTGAAACCTGAAGAAGAGAAAGAGATGATTCAGATTTTGGAAAAACTCTCTGAAAATCTAAATAGACTAGCAGAAGAAGTTCATATCACAACTCATCAAACTGAATTATGGAAAAAAATTTCATCCTCCCAAAAACAAATCAATCAATTACATTCTCAAATAGTTGATTATGCAAAAGAATCCCAAATTTGTCACAATATAATGAATCAACATTTTCAACAAGTTAATGCTTTGAGAAAAAAAGCAAATGACTATCATAAGGATTTCTTGAACAACAAGAAAAAAGCAGATAATTATCATAAAGAATTTCTTTCAAAGATTACAGAAAAAAATGAGCTAAAGAAGCAACTAAAGGAAGCTCAAAACGAGCACAGAAAAAAGATTAGAGATAGAATCAAATCTAATATACAAAAAAGTGTTGATAAAGCTTTCAAGAAATATGAAAATGGAGAAAATCTATCTCTTGATGAGTTTAGATTATTAGTAGAAAATGGACTGATCTGAAATAGACCATCTTGTATCTATTATGCTAATTTTAGAAAAAGTAACTAAAAAAAGGATTAATAAAGCGATATTCCTAAATTCATCAATAATCATTTGAAAATGTGAAAAATCTCAAGTAGGTTTATTTTATGCGATTACTAACACCCAAATTCATCTACAAAATATATTCAAAAAGACTTTTTGCTGAAATAAAAAACAAACCCGTTCCAAAACATATTGGAATTATCTTAGATGGAAATAGAAGAGCTAGTAAAATGATGGGTATTGATTACAAAACCGGTTATGAACTTGGTGCTGAAAAACTTGAAGAGGTTCTTAATTGGTGCTGGGAATTAGAAGTAGAGGTAATAACCTGTTGGGTATTTTCAACTGAAAATTTTTCACGGCCTAAGAAACAAGTAGAAGCCATTATGAAACTTGCAGTTGAAAATTTGAGAAGAATCAGAGAGGATAAACGTATAGCTAAAAATAAAGTAAAAGTAAATGTTCTAGGAAGATTAAACCTACTACCTAAAAATGTACAAGAAGAGATAAAATTAACAGAAGATGCGACTAAAACTCACGATAAATATGTTCTCAATCTTTGTATGGCTTATGGAGGTCGTGCAGAAATTGTAGACGCATTGAAACAGATATTAGATAAAATGAAAGAGGGGAGTATTAACTTTGATGATGTTGATGAGGAATTAATCAGTAATCACTTATACACTGACGGTATCCAAGATCCTGATCTAATCATTAGAACTTCGGGAGAAGAAAGATTGTCAGGATTTCTTTTATGGCAATCAGCTTTTTCTGAATATTATTTTGCAGAGGTTCATTGGCCACTTTTTAGAAAAATTGATTTGTGGAGAGCAATTAGAACCTATCAAAGAAGACAGAGAAGATATGGGACTTAATTTCACAATGGTTTTATTCGTAGAAATCGTCTCTTTGCCCCCAATCTCGCTCTAACAACGCGATTAGTGTGTCAATGTTGTGACCTGTGTTTGAACTAATAGGAAGCAATTCACCAGTGGATTTAAACTGCTGTAAAATGTCTATAATGCTCATACCTAACTGTTGAGATAAGGAAACTTTACCACTACTTTGTATATCGGTAACTAATGTTTCCGGAGAATCAATCCAGTTTTCTAGATTTTCCATTTGAAGTTTTTCAATTATATCAGACTTTGATATGGCAGTTATTTGAGGTAAAGCCAATTGAAATGCAACTGAAACACTGAGTAACAAAATACTAGAAAATCCTTCTGGTCTTAAAGCAAGAGAAGGGTCAATTAAGAAGATAGAAGCTGGTTGACTACCTTCAGCTATAACTGAGGAAACTAACCTTCCACTGCTTCGGTAAGCAAATAACTCAATTTGACCTGGTGTATCTATAAGTAGGTATTCAGGCTTAATATAATCAATCTCATCTCGAATAGTATCAATTTTTGTTGCTATAAGGTCCATACTAGCAATCATAGCACCATTTGGTCCCAAATCTAGTTTATCAGTCAAGCTATCGATATTCACAATATCTCTTACATCTATATCGGGATTGTAGGGTAATCGTCTAACTCCTGCATCAAGATTAAGTGTAATAACATCTAATTTTTTTTCGTTGAACCAATCAAGAAGGGTTCTTGTTAAAACTGTTTTTCCGCTACCAGCGGTTCCTAACATAAAAATTGTATAATATCTTTTTGCCATTTCATTTAATCCTCCAAATCTTTTACTCTAGCTTCAGTGAAACTGTCTTCAAAACATTCTCTTAACTTCGTTATCGCAGTCTTAACTTGGTGTTTAGCTTCATCTCCTACCCCAGATATATGAATGACAATCCCTTGTTTATCTTTGTAAGCAGGATGAGATTTTATGTATAGATTCTCAAATTCATCCTTAAGCTCCTTAATGAAGGGGGCAAGTTGACTTTCTACACAACCAAAAATCTGAAACTTCTTCTCGAAAAGTTCACCCCGATTCAGTTCCTTTAACTGAGGAATGACATGTCTATTCATAATATCTTTCATCTCCGTAGGGATCCCAGGTAAACAATAGATGTTCATTTCTTTATATTTGAAATAGCAGCCTGGAGCACTTCCGACATTATTATCAAAAGCTATCGCATTAACTGGAAGATAAGCCATTTTCACTCTATCCTCAGTTAGAGATAGAGCTCTCAATTTATAAAAATCCTTTATTTGTTTAAGAGCTTTGGAATTTTTTACCAATTCAACATTGGTTGCTTTTGAAAGTACTTCTAATTGGATATCATCATATGTTGGACCAAGACCTCCTGATACAATAACAATATCAGGTTTTCTTTTGAATAGTTCAAGAAAGAATTCCACTGCTAATTCCAAATCATCTCGTATACAAGTAACTCGTCTAACTTCTATTCCTAGTCTTGTAATTTTTTCACCGATGAATGTAGCATTTGTATTGGTAGTTACACCTATTAATAGTTCATTCCCTAAACAAACAATTTCAGCTGTTGATAAATCCATTAAGAATCCCTACTAATTATCTCGATTTACACCTTTTTTCGCAATTTCTCTGAGGTATTGCATATATTTCTGATCTAGTGCTGGTTCAGCTTTTTCTAGATACTGCAGACTTAATTTATAGAATTCTTCAGCTTTGCTTTCTGAGTATTTCAGAGCGCCTGTAGTCCTGAAAATCTCTCTGACAGATTCTACATCATTATTACTAGCATTTCTATTTCCTACTATTCCTTCTAGAGTTTCTCTTTCTGAATCATCTGCAAATTCAAGAGTTTTAATTAGTAATAGCGTTTTCTTCCCTTCTCTGATATCACTATCAGTGGGTTTTCCAGTCTTTTTAGCATTTCCAAATGATCCAATTATATCATCCACAATTTGGAATGCTATTCCTGTATTTTTACCAAAAAGTCCCAAATTATCTATTTGAGATTCTGTTGCATTTGCTAAAATTGCACCCATCTTGGTAGCTGCACTAAACAATGCAGCTGTTTTGCCTTCAACCATTTCCAGATAATCTTTTTCTGATACATTGAATCTTCCCATGAGATCTGTTTCAATTATAACTCCACGAACTACTCTAAAGAATCCTTCATTAAATACTAAAGATGCTTTCAAAACTGTTTCTGGAGGAAATTCATTGACATGAATGGCCTTATAAGCCATATTGTAAGCAAAGTCTCCTCCCAATATTCCCATTGAAACGCCAAAATCTTCGTGGTTCTTGATTGTATGACTATAATGCTGGTTAGAATATAGAGTTAGAACTTTGTGAAAGGCTTTTTTACCTCTTCTAGTTTCAGCATTGTCCATGATATCATCATGTATAAGACTTGCATTATGTAACAACTCAAGAGAAAGAGAGGCTTTAATTATTCCATTTTCATTTATATCTGGATTAACTGCAGCTCCAGCAGTAACCATTAGAATTGGTCTAACTCGCTTTCCACCATAGAAAAGAAACCGTTCTATCTCATCATAGTAAAATTGTAAAAATTCGTTTTTATCTATTGCTTTGGCATTTTTGTACATGAATTCCTTTAATGAAGCATCAATTTGTTTCATCAAATTAGCATAGTAAGAAAGAAACATAATTATTGTCCTAGAGTCTGTCTGATTACAAAAAGAGTGCCACTATTAAATTTTTGTTCTTTGTGTTAGTATAGTTATCAAGCACAAAATATTTGAAATACAAAAAAAAGAGTTTAATCGAATAAGATGGTTGACACAACAAATTTTCAAGATAGAGCAACAGAAATAGAGGAAAGACTTCTAAAAAATGATATTAGAAGAGAAGAATTACTTAAATTATCAAGAATAATAATTAAATATTCTGGGCAAAGCATAGAAAATTTCCACCGAGGGAAAATACTTCAAGCTAAGGAGAAGTTGGAAGAAGCAAAAAATGAATTGTCCAGAGTTAACAAGATTCTGAAGGAAAATCCAGTGCCATATAACATTGGTATCATTGGTGTGGCGATGCAAGAATACACAGAAGCCCGATTATTTTATGATTTGATAGAAAATAAGAAATTTACTCCTGTAGAGGAACTTGAAGTTACAGATTCATCGTATTTATTAGGTATAGCAGATCTCATAGGTGAGCTTAGGAGGTTTATTTTAGAAAACCTAGTAGAAGGAGATATTGATACTGCAAAATACTTCTATGGCATAATGAAAGAACTATATGGAACTTTTCTACAAATTGAATTTGGTAAGAATCTTATACCAGAATTACGAAGGAAAAAGGATACAGCACGAGTACTAGTTGAGAGAACATTATCAGACCTCTTCGTTGCACAGCAAAGCAGAAACTTAGAAAAGAGATTAGATGAAAAGAGCAAAAATTAATCTTTGTCTATTACTATGCAAATTACACCAATATCCATAAGATTAGTTCCAGTATAACCAGTTATGAGTTCTCCTCCATATTTTTTGAAGAAAAAGTTGGTATTATTTTCAGCTAATGTTTTTTCCGCTTCTCTTTCTTTTTCTTTATCTGAGATTGTAAATGGACCAACTATAGCCCCCGCTGCACTAGAATTTCCATCGATACCATCAGTTCCTAAACTAAGAAAATAAATCTCTTCTGTATTTTTGGTAGATAAGGCAAAAGACATTGCCAATTCCTGATTCCTTCCCCCTCTACCTCTTAACGAAGATAACTTTACAGTAGTTTCACCTCCAAACAGTAAATATTGAATGGTTTTTCTTTTTTCTTCTTTTAAATTTGCTAAAAATGTTCCAGCTATACTAGCAAATTTTATCCCCATTTCTTTTGCTTCCCCCTGGATTTTGTGATCGATAATTTCAGAAATTGCGTTAAGTTTAAGTTTTGTGTTCAACAGTTCAAGGAGACCAAGATTGTCTCCAACAAGATAGTTTTTCACATGAGAAAAATCTACTAAATCAGAAGAATTTTCTTTTATTGAGTCATTTAATCCTCTTTTTAATATCTTTCTGACTGTGTCTGAAAGAGAAGAATTAATAGAATACTTTTCAAAGATATCAGCACAATCTTTCCAAGTTGTATTATCAGGAACAGTTGGACCAGAAGCTATGGTTGAAAGATCATTACCTACAACATCAGAAATAGCTAATGTTACTATTGAGGCATTTGATAATGCAGCAAGCTTACCACCTTTAATTTTTGAATAATGCTTCCTTATTGTGTTAAGCTCAGAAATAGAAGCCCCACAAGATAACAAAAGTTCTACTAATCTTGAGTATTCTTCAAGAGATAAACCAAAATCAGGATATTCAAGAAGTGCACTGCCACCACCAGAAATAAGGAATATACACAAATCTTTAGATCTACTTTCTTTCAGTAAAGAAATAACTTCTTCTGCAGCACTAAGGCTATATTGATCTGGCTTAGGGTGACCTGTTTTATGAAAATGAAAATTATCAAGAGCAAGCAAATCTGATATTTGATCATCTGGTGATACGAGAATAATACGAGAAAAAGTCCTTGGGAAACGCTCTAAAAACCATTTAGACATGGTTTGAGAAGCTTTTCCAAAAGAAATTAAGTAAAAGTTCTCATAGGAATTCAAATCGTAATAGTCCTCTTGTATTACAAATTTATCAGCGCTGAATGAAATAAATGAAGACAATAAATTTTTTGGTTGTGCTTGTTCAAGAATAAATTCTACAATATCTACTAAGGATGTTAAGATTTTTTCCTCAGAGAAGTTCCTCGATAGTTTAACTATTGAAGA
>JAUWJS010000143.1 GCA_030607575.1 Candidatus Heimdallarchaeota archaeon
GCAATGGTTTCTAGAGTATACACTCCAAGTACCATCATATTGACTAAGTGAAAGAATCCAAATATCAAACCATCAATAATTATAGCTTTAGTTCTTGAGTAGACTTTCAAGAGCAAAACAAGAATTACTCCTCTGAATGCAACTTCTTCCCAAAAACCAGGGATGAGTGAATAATAGATAAGATAACCAGATTCTTGAAAATACTGTTTGGCATTGACTGTGAAATCACCACCATTGATAGTTGCTATTGTAGAAGAAAGAGTCACACACCCTATTGTTATAGCAGCTGTTATAAGACCTAGACCTAGAGTAAGAAATAATGGTTTAACTTTGCTAAATTTAATATCTCTGAAAAAATGCTTTAAAGATTCATACTTCTGAGGTATTTTGAAAACTAATGGAACAAGAAGAAACCAGAATAATCCAAGCAAAGTAAAAATAACAAAGAAAATAACCACAGGTGGAGCCCCTAGAACTGCCATAACAAGATTCCCTCCTACTAGAATTGCAGCATAGAGAGTTAGTATTAATAAAATCATAATCCATATATTACTTTTTAATGGGGGTTTACTTACTGAGTGTGTAAGATGAGGGGGAACTGGATCAAAGAAGTTCTGTGCTTCAACTATTTCTTCTGTCTTAGATGATTCATTTTGTTCCATAAAAACCGCGCCTATTTTTCTCCGAGTATATTTTCATCTAATTATGGCATACACTAAATTAAACTTATCGTTCAAAAAATGAGAAATCCAAAGTAGAACTCTGTCCATGTCAACAGAGAGAAGAATTTTAAAGAAATAGTAGAAAAAATTACATCGATGCTTGAAAATACTGAGTCCACAGAGACTGAAAAAGAGAAAAGGAAGTACATAGAGATTGTTATTAGACAATATAGACCCCTTGTATTTGGGGTATTATCTACATTGTGTCTTATTTTGGCTTCTTTAGAAATAGTTGCAGGAATCTTTTTTGTATTTTCATTAGCTTTTCTCATGGCTACAATAATCACTATAATAACAGCTCAGAAGGGAAATACTAGAAAACTTAAATTAATTTGAATGTCTTTGAAGAAGAATTAGTTTGAGAATTCTTCTTCTTGTTAAAAAAACAATGTTTTTATGTTAGAATTCGACAAAGATAGCTTGAAAACTCCATTTAAGATATATTGGTTGATTTAATGAAATGCTCTAAATGTGGTAAATTTCTAGTAAGTATTAGTTTCCAGAAGTACTATTGCAAGAGCTGCAACTTACTTTATTATTATCTGATACCAAATCAAAGTCCAAAAATATACAAAATGAACTCGGAAAATTTTGCATAAAACTAAGAAAGGAAAAGGAATTGTTATCATTCCTCGAGATCTGATACATTTGCTCCTGTTTGTTGTAAATGGTGTACATCATGCTTCCAGAGAAAGAAGAAACCTACAAATTCTTTATTGTTTTGAGGATATTTAGTCAAGATTTCTTCACATACAGAAAGTAAGTGATCTCTTTTTTGTAGAAATTGTTTTTCAGATGCAGCAAAATCCAATCCCTCATTTTCATCAAAGAATCTTTGATTATACACATCTATTGTTTCTTCAAGAATAATATTAAATGGTTTACCCTGTCTTAATTCCTTAGCATATTTTATAATTTCATTATCCCACCCAAATAGATGAACATACAGTTTTTTCTTATCCCAACCATTTGTTAGAATTGTATCAGGAGGAATATCTTTGACCATTTGAGTAGTTATTTTGAGCTTTTCATTCCACGATTCAGCTTTTTTAAGAAATTCACTCATATGCTTATTTTGCTAGATACCTTTATGTTTTTTTTGCAAATGTATAACTGTGGTTTTACTTCAGTTTTTATATCATTCTGAGTATAATACTATTGGAGAAGTTGTTTATGTCTAATAGACTAACTCACGTCGCAGTAGGGTTTATTTTCAGTGTTCCTCTAGTAGGTATATCATATTATTTCTTTTCCAATGATTTTCAATACCTTCGTTTAACTTTAATTCTATCAGTTTCAATTTTACCAATCTTTATCGGTTCCATTCTTCCTGATATCATTGAACGACCGACTAATCCAGGTCATAGAAAATTTTTCCATTCTTGGTTTATGTTGTCTATCTTCTTTATAGCATCCTTTGTCATAGCTTTTGTTGTAATTCCACGATATGATTATTTGCTCTTTGTTTATTTGATCTTCGGATTTCTTTTGGGATATTTCAGTCATCTACTTCTAGATGCAACTACCAAAAGTAGCTTACAATAAAGAAAAAGGAGTTAGAGAGTTAACCTATTCCTCCTAGGTAATAAATGAGAAAGTAATGATAATCCCAGAGAAATTACCAGCCCTAACAGCTGAATTGTTAGAAAAAATTATAATCTCTTTATTTATTCATAGTTTGAGTCAGATATGAATACCCTAAATGAAGAGAAACTGATTCAGAAGCAGATTCTCAAAGAACCCCTTATGTGGAAGTTCAAATTTTACGGTTTCTTCAAGAATTTGCGATTTTTTGAGCCATATCTGATTATAATGCTCTATGAATATCTTTCCAATTCATACCAAGATTCAATTTACTTTCTGACTGGATTTTATCAAATATCACTTAAGACTTCCTTTAGCTCTCCTGAGGGTATATCCTTCATTCTTTTTAAGATTGGATTGATTTTCTTAGTTCAAGAAGTAATTACTTATGTTTTAGAAATTCCCTCTGGTATTCTTGCTGATAAATTTGGAAAAAAGAATGAACTTCTCTTCTGCTTCATCTTCTATATTTTATCTTTCGTGATTTACTTTATAGGTATTAGTCTTCCATTCAGATTCTTCTTTGTAATTTTTCTGGGAGCAGCAACCTATGGTTTAGGAGAGGCGTTTAGATCTGGAACACACAAAGCTATGATTTTAACGTGGATGGATAAAAAAAACTATCAAGATCACAAAACTTTTGTCTATGGTAGAACAAGATCTTGGTCTTTAATTGGCTCGACATTGAACGGATTGATATCAATAATTTTTATCTTATTCGTTCCTAATGCACAGTGGGTTTTTCTAATAACAATTATACCCTATATAATAGATTTCTCATTAGTTGCTACTTATCCATCATATATGAATAAAAGAGTAACAACGGAAACGAATGTTTTCAAGGAATTTGGAAAAGGCTATAAGGAGATATTTGTAGCTATGAAAAGTCGACAGATGAGAAAAGGCATCTTCTCATCATCGAGTTATGATGCGGTTTACAAAAGCCTGAAAGACTATATTCAACCAATACTGAAAATATACATAGTATACGTACTACTCAATGTTGGGCTCAAAGGAAACCTGAACTTAGCTGAAGGAGATATAATAAAAATAATTCTTGGTGTAATGTATTCTGTTTTTTATCTCCTTTCATCAATTTCATCCCTTAATGCATACAGAATAAAGAAATTATTTAAAAAATCGAAAACCGCTATGGATATATTATTCTACATATTTGCAGGAGTTCTTCTATTAAATGCTCTTTTCATACATTTTGAACTTCCAATTGTAGTAGTTTTTCTTTATTTACTTATTTACATTCTAGAAAATATTCGAAGACCAATAAGTGTTGATTATTTAGGAGAGATTATGAAGAAGGAGCAAAGAGCTACCATGCTTAGTGTTGAAGCTCAAATCAAATCTATACTAGTTTTTATTTTTGCCCCATTATTTGGTTTAATCGCAGATTTCAACATTCCAATCTTGTTCCTTGGGATTGGAATCCTGATGGTGTTTGTTAACTTTTTCTTTATAAGTGGAGATGGGGAGAGCAAAACTTCAGAAACTGTGAAAAATAATTCGTAAGCACTTCAACTACAAAATTTAAGCTGTTAAAGTTGTCTTTTGCTAACTTATATATATGGTTCTCAATAACTTTGTCAAAATAACAATGTCACACGGTGAATCTTATTGAGTGAAACATTAATCGTCTATGGCACTAGATATAGTGCAACAACAGAAGCATGTGCTGAAATTCAAAAAATTCTTGAAAAAGAGTATAATCAACATGTCGAAATTTGGGATTTAGAAAATTATAGAGCTTGCCCAGATCTCAGTGATTATGATAACATTATTATCGCTAGTGGAATCAAATATGGAAAATGGACTAAGAATGCAGAGAAGTACTTGAGTAATAATTTTGAAGGTAAGAAGGTTGCAGTTTTCATCTCTTCAGCTTTTGCTGGTGATGAAGATCTCCATAAGTATGCTTATGAAAATTTCCTAATCAAAGTTCTAAAAGAGTACCCTAATCTGGAACCTATAGCTAAAGCAGCTTTTGGAGGAAGAATTCCAAAGAAAGAATTACCTGAGTTTGCTAAAGGACCAAAGAAATTTATACCAAAAATAGCTAGTAGTCAAATACTTACTAGATTACATGAGAATCAATATGATAATAGGGACTGGGACAAAATTGAAAAATGGGCTCATGAAGTAGGAAAACTATTCAATAGTTGATTTAGATCTATTAGATCCTCATCAATTCTATTTTCTCAAAAATCCCATCTTCTATGTATATTTTAACACCTTCACACGTCCCAAGATATTTTCCCCACGAACCATAGTCCTCATTAGGAAAACAACCTATAGCCACAAGTTCAATTAAACCTCCATGACTGACAAGTAATGCAGAACCATTATTCGGTAGTTTTTTTGCAAATTCCAATAGAAAATTAGCCATCTCTTGAACATAATTGTACGTTTTACCCTTTTTTCTAATCACATCAGCAAATTCACTAAAATTCATCCCCCAAACCACTTCATTTTCAATATAATCAGGTGTCATGCTTAGTTCATCACATATCTCATCAACTGCATATCCCATTGCAACAGCTGTTTCTATAGCTCTTGGAGCATTGCTAGAACCTATTAAATCATATTCTCCCAGTTCCTCCCCTAGTTTTCGAGCTTTATCAATTCCTTCTTGATTCAGATGTGGAGAAGGTATTGTTCGTTTTGAGTGTCTTCTTAATTCTAGAACTTTCATCATCTTTAGATTAGCTTTGAGTCTAATAATGTTTTGTGACAAACCTAAAATCGCTTCATATTTACTGGATAAACAAAATTGTTATTAGTATAAAGTAAAAGACATTATTGAAATCTATGAGCTTTTTAAAATCAAAAATATTCATTAGTAGTATGGCAGTTTTAGTAGCAATTGCCATCATTACTCCTACTACAATTGTTCTTTTAAAGGATGAAACTCCACCAACTATTCAAATACTCAACCCCAAAAATGGATATGGTTATTCTGGAACTGTATTGATTGAAATTATCGCTGAAGATGATTCTAAAGTGATGAAAATAGAGATTTTTATTGATGATATTCTTCAAAATGAATCGTCAACATATAACTGGGATATTACAGAGTATAACTGGGATACTAC
>JAUWJS010000180.1 GCA_030607575.1 Candidatus Heimdallarchaeota archaeon
ACTAATTTCAAAATCTGGATCAATAATGTCAATTTCATCAGATTCTAACAACTCATAAAATATATTATCATGATCTTTATAATACTCGAAGGAAATTTCGATAAGATTTGGTTGAACACCACCTGAAACAGTCAGATTGTTCCAATAAGGGTTTGATGTAATTGTAGTATTTGTTGATGTATAATTTTCCAAAATAAATGGTCCGCACGATTTTACCAAAGCATCTTGAACATTTCCGGATAAAGGTTCCTCATTGAATATGGAATAACCATATGTGCTTATTGCAGGTTCTACATCACTTTTATCAATAATACCTAAGGACAGTAAGTTCTCTGCGAATACAAATGGCATTGAAAGGTTGAAATTCAATGTATGAGTATCAACTATTTCTATTGAATCATTTGAATTGAGATATGTAGTTAAATAACTATATTCGGAAGAACCTACAGAAGGTGTCATGTACAATTCATATGAGTATTTTATATCCTCTGCCAATACAGGATTTCCATCACTAAATTTAGCATTGGGATCAAGAAAAACTGTATAATTCTTCTTATCTAAGCTTATGGTGTAATTATTTGCTATTATTGGTTCCCAATTATGATGATATTGTCCTCTTTTCAAAAGTGAACCATAGACTGAATTCATCCATTTGTTTTTGTAAAATGATGTCTTAACAAAAGTGTTAGTTTCAATCATCATTTCAGGTATCGCCAATTTGATAATCTGATCATTTGAGTCATCCCAGTTTTCTGCTCTAGACTTTGCTAAAGATAATAACATACCATCAATACCAGTTATTCCTTCTTTTACAGCTATCATTGTTTTTGGATAAACTATACAGATCGCTGGTAAATCTTCGTAGAGCATTCCATCCAATTCTTTCAAAAAACCGTTTCTTGTAGATTCATTGTACTCAGTAAGATACTGTGTCAATTTAGCATCAAAAGCTGGATTGCTATACTGATAATAGTTTTGTCTACTAAGCATACATCCACTTGTATACATACCACCCGGATCCCAATCTAAATCCCAGGAATATCCGATAAATAGACCATCATATCCTCCTTCAGCATAAGTAGGAATATAATCATAATCTATCAACGGATAGTCCCATGTTCTTGGAGCTATATTTTCCAAAGTAGTTGATTCAAGAATATCTACTTTTATCCCTATTTTCGCTAAGTTTGCTTGTATTAGTAGTGAGAATTGGTTTCTGGCTTCATTATTATTTAGAGAGAGTAATCTAATACTAAGGATATGTGGATATTCAACAATATCTGGACCTATGCAGGCCATTGACAATGGAGCAGAAAATAGGAAAATTAATGCAAAAGAAATGATAGATTTTCTATTCATTTGTTACCCTCTTCTTCAACTAGCTAAAATTTAAGTTTTAGACATTTTTAAAGGTTTGTACGTCATTTTAATCATTGAAATAAGATTAATTGAAACGGTATTTTGCTATCAGATAACATGAAAATCAAGATTTGTTTTTATTCCAAAGAAAAGAAACAAAAAAGTTTGATATCAACATTAAAAAAAAAGTGTTGTCAAAATATTTTGAATATATTCACTTTTCTTGAAAAAGCTCTCTTAAGCATCCAAGTAAGTATGTTCTTCGGAGGTTTTTTCACTTCCTTAGGTTTTCTATCAATTAGATTAAGTGCAGCTTTGGGGCAGACTAAAGCACAGACACCACAACCTATGCAATTATTATTGATACTGATTTTCTTGTTGATAAGCTCCAATGCATTGAATTGGCATCTATCAATACACTTTCCACAACCTATACAAGCTTCTTCTTCCACATGCATTACATAATCGGATTTAACAAATGCTTGAGGTTGTCCCCACTCCACCAAACCTCTTAGTACTCCACAACAACATGTACAACAATTACAGATATAGGAATGTCCACTTCCCACATTCATAGAAGAATGAATTAATCCAGCTTCTTCTGTTTCTTTTAAAATTTTGAGAGATTCTTCCATGGTTATTGTGGTTGTCTGATGACTTCCTTCGTATCTATTCTCGCCTTTGGAAAAAACTATACAAACCTTATCGGGATATTTACAAGGATCACCAATCAATTCCTGCTGTTTCTTACAGATACAATCGCGTATTCCCCAGCTTTTAGCACTTCTAATCATTTGTTCAGCTTGATTGTAAGGGTGTATTTCCAGTTCTGTTTTAATTACACTATTCACAGGAACAATTCTCTGTATAGCTGGTTTAGTTGAAAATATAATCCTTCCTTGACATTTTTGAATGTAATCTTCAAATAAATCTGCGAATTCAGCGTCCATTCTATGGATTTGTTCCTCATAAATTCCTACTACAAAGGGAAGAAGTCCGTATTTCTTTACCTCACTAGATCTACTAACACGAAGTTGACCTTTAGATTCCATTCTTTCAAGTTTAGTTGCAAGCTTATCCTCAGGAATCTTGAGTCTTTTCGCTATCTTTTTGGCTGATTCAGCTTTCACTTTTAGTTTACTTGCTAATTCCGCCTCTTCAGGCTCATAGATCCATTCTAGAACTCTCAAATGAGAACCATCTTCAACTTCTGGAAAACCATTTGGTATTATGTTTAGTACTTTAGAGAGTTTTTCGTATGGAGAAACTTGCTTCTTAACTGCTTTTGTCAACCCTCGAGCACCTTGTAGAGTTGAAGAATTTCAACTTATTTAAAAAGAATTACGCGAAACATTAGATTAAATATTCAAATGCTGGAATCTTTCCTTTTGCAATTGAAGAGAGTTTGCAACCTCAATTATATGTCTTTTTAGTAACTAAAAGAATATATACAAAATACTACTTAATAACTTCAGAAACAAGTGGAGGTTCAGCTTTGAGTAGTGAGAGTGGCATAAAAAAAATTGAATATCAATGCAATAAATGCCAAAAGCAACGCACCTTAAACATCCCTTCCAGATTATTACAAACGGATACTCTGTCAGCTATCTTAGAATTTGTTGATGTTCACAAATGTGATCAGAATAATCTTTCAGCAGTAAAATGCTTTATAGACAGTTCTCGAACTGTAAGATCACAAGTACATATAAAATCGACTCACTATGGATATGAAACTGACCGAGATTTTTCCACAGTTCCTGAC
>JAUWJS010000027.1 GCA_030607575.1 Candidatus Heimdallarchaeota archaeon
ATCATAAACCCAGTAAGGAATCAATGATAATGGGATTACAAGTAGTTGGTATTCTATCCTTTGGACTGGGAGGACTTGTTGGAAGTGCAATACTAGGTCTTGGAGGATCAGCTGAAACACTGATTTATATTGGAGCTGGTGTCTTGATTTTTACAGCATTTATAGCTTTAGCTGGAAAATTATTAAAGTATGAGAGAAAAAAATGAAAAAAAGAAAACTAGTGATACTGTTTTCTTCTAAAGATTAAAGCATTAGTAAGAAATGAAGGAATTTTGTCTCTTTTATTTGTCCAGATCTATAGGATTACCGCAAATAGAACAGAACTTTGCAGCTGATGAAACTTTGTTTTTACAGTGATTGCATCTAACGAATGCTGATTCTACTTCAAGTTTTTCTAGTTTTTCTATTTCTCCTTGAGTTAGATCTTTAGTATCAGGGATAGAATCCATAGATTGTTTGTCAAATTTTTCTGTTATTTGATCTTCTATTAATGGAGGTTTAAACACCTCAGTCTTTATCTTCTTCATTTCTTGATGGCACACTGGGCACTTGGGGTTAAATCTCAACCAAGTCCTCAAATGGTTTACATGGAACATATTACCTCTACTTTAGGAATAGGCTTTCTTACAGCTGTAATTATTAACTTCACTAAACCGTCTTCTATTTTCTGGGGATTTGTAGCTGGTTTCTTTATTATTTTATGTTCAACAATTTTTGTAGCATGGATAACACCTGTTATTTGGACAATTAGAGATGCCCGAATAGCATTCATCAAAAACAACAATGAAAGCCATACCTTAGCAGACAGAATGAGAAGAAGTGTGGTTAGTAGATTGTTCAACGTATCTGCATTCTTAGCTGGAATTAGCTTTTTAATGGGTGTATTCGATGATATTGGAGTTGTCAAAGCTGGTGATCCCATAACTTACAGTATACTACTATTCCTAACTTCTCTAGCTGCATTAATGTTGATAATAGTTCTCATATCCGGAACCACATTTTTAGTGGGAATTATTTACTTATCAACTTTTCATGAGAAGAATGTTAACAAATTGAGAGATGAATTGAGCAAAATAATAAAGTTTGCTCAAACTAATGCAGTTCTTTCAGAGTATTATTCTACCTAGAGAGCCATTACAGATTCTTTCATTCAAGGATTTCCAAATCAACAGTCTCAATAGTTAGATGTCTGATATTGAGATGGGTATCTCTTGAACCACATTTTGCACATCTAAAATTGTATGCGAACTCATCATCTCCCTCTATTGAAGGCTCTCCTTTGTAATCACAATCGATGCAAATTATTTCTGCAGGTAATATAAGTAGTTCCAAGTTTGAATCCTTGAATAGTTCAAGCTCATCTATTATTATCCCATATGCTTCTTTAAGCAAATCAGGTATAACCATTTCATAAGGATCAGCAGATACTTTAATAGTTTTAACTTTACTTGCATTATGTTCTTGGGCAATTTTTTTTACTTGTTCTACTATTGCTGATGCAAGACTATATTCATGCATTTTACTCAACCTATGGTAATTGGATACCTAACGCGTCGATTAATGCTTCTAGCCCCAAAGAGGTTTTTGCGCTAGTACAAATAACTTCCATGTCCGATTTAATTTTGTTAGCATCCTCAACTAAAGTGCCAGAATCAAAACCTAATCCATCTAAATCACATTTATTAATCACAGCTATATTTGCACCTTTGAAAATAATTGGATGCTTCTTAATTACATACTCACCTTCAGTTATACTAACCACAACCATGTTCATTTGTGCTCCTACATCCCATGCAGCAGGACAGATGAGATTTCCTACATTTTCAGCAAAAAAGATATCATAATCATCAATATTTATCTTATCTAGTTCCTTTTGGATTAAATTTGCACTTAAATGACAACCTCCTCCTGTGTTAATTTGGACAGTTGTAGCACCTTTTGCAGCTATTCTATCAGCATCAATTGTTGTTGCTACATCACCATTTATAACAAAAATCTTGTAGTGTGGAGATAGTTTTTCAGCTAGTCGTTCAAGAAGAAGTGTTTTTCCAGCACCTATACTGCCCATGATATTGAAAAAAAGTTTATTTTTCTCCTTCATTAAACGTCTGATATTATCTGCTATTTCATCATTTACTAAATACGCTTGCTTTTTGACAGTAATTTTCTTCTCTTGGGTCATTTTCTCAATTGTCGATGTTAAAAGTCGAAATATAAGTCATTCGTTATGTATTTTTTCTAACTAGGACTTCAATAAAATTTATTACCTCTAAAATTGTAGTATGTATAGTGACCGTTTAGAGGTATTTATATGAAGATTAATTTTAGAAAGGCAAAAAGAGCAGTTTCACCAGTTATCGCTACAGTTCTACTCATTAGTTTAGTAGTTGCAGCTAGCGCTATGGTGTATTTTATTGTCGTTCCGTTACTAAAGGGCAGTGCAAGCGTGAATTTTATCACAACTCAATGGTTTGATAGTGACGGAGACGATGTTGCAGATTTAGTTTATATAACTTTACAGAATACGGGGTCAGCAAGTGCAACCATTAATAATATTACTTTAACAATAGATAATGATGTTCTTGCTGATAGGACAGTAATTAATAATTCCTTTTTAGTGGTGGAAGAATTGCCACTAACGATGGATGTTACTGCTAGAGCTGATATAGCGATTTCGTTTGATCCTTCAGACGTTATAACAGTAGGAGACAACGTATTCAGACTTATGTTAACTTACGCCGATGGAACTACATCGGTTGCTCAAGAAAACTTGAATTCTGCTGTAAGAATTGATCCTTTAGTAATGACTGTCTTTAATCCAGTAAATGGAAGCTGGGTTAAGGGGATTATTGATCCTCAAGTTATAACTTCTGGAGGGTATAAACCTTCAGGAATAACTTACGATTTCATACTCCCAAATCAATCAATTGATCTTGATGATCAACCCTTGGCTTATAATATAGATTCAGCAGGTTACACAGATGCTAGTGGATATTCAATTGAATTTTCTGTGAATGATTCGCTTGGACAATCATCAGTAATCAAAAACACATTCAACATAGATAATAATGCTCTGGGTGTTACACTAGGTCTGAATGCTAGTACATTAAACCAAGGAGAAGCTCTTCAAGTTTCATGGGTTTGGGATGATTTAGATGGTGCTCAACTAGTTAATCAGACATTGGTTTTATCAGGAGATGATTATGGTTCTGAGAGCCTATTTACAGCAACTACTACAGCAGTGACTGACTATTTAATCACAAGTGCCGTAACAGCTACAATGGCAGAAGATGATTTCACAGCAACATTATATGTTAAAGATGAAGTAGGCAATTTAAACAGTTCAGGGGAAGCATTTTCATTAATAGATTTGCTTGATCCAATATCATATGTAATAACACCAGCAAATGAGTCTGTAGATCTAGGAGGTATTCTTCGTATTGAAGTATATGCAGAGGATCCTTCTGGAATAGATACAACCAATTTTGATATCTATTTCTTCAGTCAAACTTCTGATTTCTATTACATTTATCAACAATCGATAGAAGGATTGGCAAACTACAATGCCGCAGAAAAGAAATGGGTTCTAGATTTCAATAGTTATATACTTCCAGATGACGATTATCTGATGGTCACCACAGTTTATGATCAAGCAAGTGCTAGTAATTCGAAAACCGTGTACATAATCTTATCAATTGACAATGATGTTCTTAGTGTAACTGGAGCAGTAGCAATTAGAGGAATATTTTCTAGAAGTTCCTTAAGTTTCTTCATAACTAATTTATTGCCAGATCCGATAACTATAACTCAAGTGTATATAGACTGGACACCAGATAATAGAGCTGATTATATCCATGAAATGCGAGACAATACTGATGGACAAATTTGGTTAAGCAGCTCAACCTCTCCTTATGACCAAGAATCAGTTATTCCAGTTAATGGTGGAATAGGAGTTACATTACCAAGTAATGTAGCACATAAAATAACAATATTGTTTGATTATTTGGACAGAGTAGATAGAGCAGATTTCGAAATTCGCTTCTATATAAGTGAACTGAGCAGTTGGGAAACTGTATTCATTTACCGCTAAACCATTTTGCTCTTTTTTCCCTTTTTCTTTCTTCTTTTTTGAATTCTCTATTGCTGATAAAACTACAGAAAAGCTAATAATAAAAAATGCATTCTTTAAGATATGAAAGTCACCTATGATAGGTACCCTGAACTACCTAAATTCATCAAAACTTTCGTTGAATACACTGCTACTTCTTTAGCAACTAGGTCTTTCATTCTATTCGGGGATATCGTTTTAGATGATTTTTCAAAGAGATATAGCACAATTGATATTGTTGTTATTTTAGAACAATCGCTCTGGGAAAAAGATTTCGATGAGTTAGATAATATTATTAGTAAACTTGAAAGTATGAACAAGGATTTTGCAAAAATTCTCGAAGTTGTTTTTGTTCCAATAAAGATGCTTGAAAATCCTAGAATATCACATCAAGATTTGGAAGGGATGATTGTTCGCAATCTTGAGCAAGAACTAATTAATAAGTACCCCTTGTATATGAAAGATGATTTTCTAATTATGAATAGAGGAGAAGTGCTTTATGGTGAAGATTTAAGGAAGAATTTTCCAATTCCTCCTCTGGAATGCTTCTGGCTCCAATTTTTAGCAGAAATTCCTAAACTTGAGGAGATAATCAAGTTGTATCCTTTCCAGCATACTAATTCTCCTAATTATGACCTTGCGACTAATTGGATACTAAGTCTGCCAGGGATCCTTTACTCTATCAAAAATAATGATATTATTGGAAAAATGAAAGGTGCTTATTGGTTTTCTAATGAGTATTACGGAAAACTTGGTGATTTTGTTGTAGAAGTTGCTAGTTGTAGACAGAGAAATATTTCTCTCTCAAGTGTTATGAATGTTGTTGAAAACAGCAGAGATTTATTATTATTTACCTTAGAAAAGGCTTTTTCTGTTAAAAATGTATCAATCCCTAAATTAACAGAGTTATTCAAAATTGATAGTGGATATGCTAATTATAGTAGAGTTTTTATGGAATTAAGAAATATAATAGAAAACTTGTAAGTGCGTACAAATGAATGAGCGAGAAGAGCTTCTTAACTCCTTCATTGAGAAAGTATTAATAATTTTTCCTGAGGTTGTAGCTATCTATGAATTTCGCAAAGAGATGGCTTTATTTGACAAATGGTCTAAGGACAAGAAAGGCATTGTAATCATCATAAATGATGAAGATTATAGTCTAGAGAATCTTCTACTCTTAGATTTAGTTTATGATAAACTACAAGATGATTTGGGGTGGGATGGTGGCGTTTCTTTTGCTTCATCTTTTTCAAGAAGCTATATCCGAACAATGTCTAATCTTTGGTATATCAACATTAAGAATAATCACTGTCTAATGCCTGAAGATCAGCTAAACTTGAAGAAGACCAGAAAACTTCTCTATGGGAACGATATCATACCTAAAATCCCTTTTATGCATAAAGAGGAAGATATGGTCAAGATTAACATAGGTCTAACTCATTACGAGGCAAAGGAAATTGCAGATAAATTCCCTAAATTCAAGCCTCTAATAGACCCAGAATGTTGCTGGATGAGAAATGATTTCACAGTTGAGCATTCACTAGTAAAAATGCTTGAAGAACAACTTTTGAAGATTGAGGATAGTATTCTGCCAGAAAATAACGTACATATTTATGGGAGATATGGAGGTTCTGGAAAAACTCAGATTATTTATTCTCTTATGAAGGAATGTAAGAAGCTACAAATGCCCTTTATTTACAGATCAGAGTTTTGGAAAGATGATACTGGAAAGTATAAAAAAATAGAATTTAATCCTGAAAACGAAGCAGACAGAGTGAGTGAATGGGTAGCTACTAAGGCTATAAGCTCGAAATTCATTTTGTTTCTAGATGAAGTTGACATAAATGAAGAACTACTTAAGGAGAAATTGAAAGAAAAATTTCCGGATTTGGATGTACTCTATTGGATTGTTTCAGGAGGAAAAGACATTCCAGAATTTACACAAACTAATTTTGACATTTTTGATATTGTTAAGGAGTATCCTTTCAGTGAAAAACAGTTCAAGGATATCATTGAAAACCTCCTGAATAAATCAAAAATTAGTAATGAGATTTTCACTAACAAAATAGTAAACATAATAGTAAAAAAGACTAGACTATGGAATCATTCATCTATTAGAAGAACCCCCACAGCTGTGATTTTAGCAGCTTCTCTTACTTTAATAGAGTCATTAAAGAACTCCGAAGAAGATGAAAATAAGCTGAAAATACTCCCTGAAATAGCTGAAAAATGGGCTTTTTTAGGTACCTCTCCTTGGTATCAAAAATATGGAGAAATTCATGATGTTCATGCTGAGTACTTAATTTTCAACGGGAAAGAGTATTTAGAGTCAGATAAACATTATCAACACGTTTTACCTTGAAAAGTTATCTTTCATTGGAAAAATATAAAAGGAAGAGCTTGTAAAAGAACAACATGAAAGCTCTCAAGATTATTGGTGGTATCTTAGCAGGTTTGATAATAGTCCCTATTGCCCTTGTTTTTGCCATAAGTATTGGTCTTATTATTGTTGTTATAGTTATAATAGCAAAACTCATACGTTTGATAACTTTTGCTGATTTAAGAAAGAAGAGAAGGAAAAAGAAGTTAGAAAGCTAAACAAGTTCGTAAAAGAAGAGCTCTGTTATTGAATTGGTAGGATAATATTCTCCAATTGTCTCTTCATTATTTGAGAGATATTCTTGAAAGTCTTCAATTGTATTATTAAAGATTTCATTATCAATATCCCACAAACTTCTAAAATATCTATTTTGTAAACTGTCAATTAAATCTAAACTCTTTATTTCTGCAGAAACTTCTGACACATGTACTTTTGGAGAAAATCCCTTATTAGTCATGAAGTAATGAAAATCCTGCTTATCAGTATTATCAGATTTCTGTTCTTCCCACTGATTTTCCACTAATAATTCTCTGAATCTGAGATAATATGGGTGATTGAGAGTGTCAATAAAAGCATTTCCAATTAATAATGAATTTGTAGATTTTGATATTTTTCTAAAAAACTTCTCATAATCCTTGATTAGATGAACAAAATGAATAGCAGTGATTAAATGAAATTTCTGTTTAAATGGCAGACATAGGCCATCTGCTTGAATAAGATAGCAAGGAGGAGAACTATCTTTCATGTGGAATTCTTTCAACATCTTCGCAGAAATGTCGACTCCAAAAAGACTGTGTTTAGGAGAAGTGAGAGAAGATTCGATTCTTCCTGTTCCCGCTCCTATAGATAAAATCTTGAAATTGGAGGAGATGCAATTATTATCCAAATATGTGTAAATTTTTTCTTTAAAGAACTGTATCGATTCATTTGGAATTTTCCGCGTGAAATCGTATACACTTGCAACACAATCGTAGTTATTATGATTCATTTTATTTCCACAAATATCTATCAAATTCAACTAACCGCTTAGATTTATCTCCTACTAAGACATCATCTTCTATTCTAATACCAAATTTACCCGGGATATAAATTCCAGGTTCATCAGTATGAACATTTCCTGAAACTAATGGTTTTCTATTACCTTTGACAATATATGGCTCTTCGTGTACTTGTAAACCTAAACCATGACCTAATCTATGGGTGAAGAACTTCTCATATCCAGCTTTATCAATTACTTCCCTAGCAGCGAAATCTACTTGTTCTGCTGGTACACCTGCTTTGGAAACTTCAAGAGCTTTATTGTTGGCTTCTTCAACAATTTCATAAACATCAAGAAACTCCTGTGATGGTTTGCCATGAACACTTGTGACAGTGATGTCAGCAAAGTAATAATCACAGGATGTTCCCGCATCAATGAGAATTACACTATCTAGTTTCAGCTTCTTATCTGATGCTTTACCATGGGGTACAGCACTGTTTTCATCAATTTGAACAAGAGCCCATCCCGTCTCTCCTGAATTCAGTGTCATTTGATCTTGTACAATTTTCAATATTTCCAGTTCTGTTTGACCAGCATGAATAATATCAAGAGCTGAAGCTATACCAGTAGCTGTATCCTCTGAAGCTTTGACCATTCTTTGAATCTCTTCATCAGTTTTTACTGATCTAAACTCATTGATTATTGGTCCTGCGTCAACAAAAGATGCTTCTGGGAACTGATGTTTCAATCTCTTATAGATTTCAAAAGGAGTAGAAGGTTCTAAAGCAATCTTCTTTGGTCTAGAGGAAAGAGCGTTTTTTAGAATTAAATATGGGTTTTCTTCCTCCTTCCATGTTACTATCTCATCAAATGTAGTTTGAATTTGCATATTCTCTTTTTCAAACGAAGGAGCTATTAGTATAGAATCTTCTGAAGGTGAAAGAATCCCACAAATCAATCTCTCACTCAATCCCAAATACCCTTTAAACAAATAGAAGAAATTAATTGAAGGCGGAACCATCAGCATATCTATTTCTTCATTTTTTAGAACATCAGTAATCATATTTTGCCTTTTAATATAATCTATAGGTTTCACATCTTTGTCTTGGAGAGTTTATATTTAGATTTTTTGTATAAAAGATTCTGCAAAACATTTATTGAAGCTAAAAGATATATTATCATATGCATCATTCTTCACTTGATACTAGACCTTTCAATAAATTTGTGGAAATGGAATTAGAAAGAGACAATCTTTATCGCTCATTTACAACCTTAGATGAACCTAAGGAAATCTCTACTGCATGGGTTATCTTTGCAGAATCTTGTGCTCAAAACCTATCATCAATAAACAGTTTGGCGGATATGGCGATTGAGAGACTATTTGACGTGTTTCTTGAAGGAAGGGAAACTAACTCAAATCCTTTACCTCTTCATCATCTTCTTTATGGTGATTTCTCTAACCAACTAATAGCTCTTAATCAATTTGAGCTTCAATTAGGTGTACTTACCTATGTTTATTCTCAAGTGAGAAATAGAGGAGTCTTTGGTTTTTCTCCTTCAACTAGTCAATACATATACTACATTACTGCAAAAAAGTCTATTGACAAAATTCTCTATCGAGTACTGAATAATGAGATTCCTGAAGCAAGCACACCAAGCTTGACCCCTGCTCCAATTATGGGTGATATACTGAATATGTTAATGCCATTAGTTCAACTAGAAAATATGAAGAGACTTCTTCCGATTTACGACAGTCTTCCTGATAGTGATAAAGATTTAGGCGTATTAATGGTTAAAAGTGAATATGATTACTTACAAGGAGTTACGTTGCTTTCAAATATAATTGATGTATCTAAGAAGGCTGCACAAGATTTCTGGTGGGCTGATCCTATAAGTGAAATATCTATATTGAATCATGCTAAAGAACATTTTGAGACTACAATTGAGATTTGGAATAAAAGCACTGAAACTCAAGGAAATAGAGCAATAACAATTCAAAAGGAATTTTTACCAATAGTTGAAGCTCATAGTTCTCTTTCTCTCGTACAACACTTTAAATTACTTGCCAATGGTGCATTAGAGAGTGGGGATCTTAAGCATGCGTCTAAATATTATGCAAAAGCATTAAAAGAATATAAGAAGTCTTGTGATTTTCTAGAACAAACAGAAAATCCCGAAGGACAAAAAATACACAAACAATATCAGCAAGAGGAATCAGAGCTAAAAATTCTACTTATTTTAACCAAATTAGGATTAAAACACACAACTATTGTAGAAAAATTATATGAACAAAAAACAGAAGAGGCTCTTCAAGCATGTGTTGACATAGAGAAATTACTCGGTGAAATAGAAGGAACAGGATCAATACCTTACATTTATGGTGTTAGTGTAGCATATTCTTCAGCCTCAACAATAATAAATGAACTACTTCAGCAGGATTTATCCCATTTGAACATAATTGATAGACTTGTATCTCAATTTAGCTTTCCTTTAAAATCAATGAGTTCAGCTCTCTCTGAAGTTCATTTATCTTTTCTCAAAGTTAATGATGAGAACCCTAGAGCAAGTTATAGTGAATTGCAGGAACTTGATGAGAAGCTCTCATATTTAGAAAAAGCGATTGAACTTTTACCTTCTTTTATACCTGAGAGGGATAAACAAAGAAAGAAAGTTCATGCCATAAGATACTACGTTAAGTCATTGATTTCTGAAAATAAAGTCTATTTGTTTGCAGATAATAATATTGTTCTAGATTTAATTTTGCGTTCTAGAGCACATTATTTTGCCAAGAAAGCAGAACAAAGCATGGTTGGTATAAAGAAGCAAGAAAAGGAATTAAAAAACCTGATTAATGAAAGGATGATTGAGACTAAAACTGTGGGAATGGTAACTGAATCAAGTTTGTTGACACTAGGTCTTCAAAGCACATACAAGAATGTAGTTAGAAAGTTCATCGAAGAAATGATTGGAGTTACAATTGAATCTGAGGAGTTACCAGAATTTATAGCTGAAGGAGTTGAGAAACAATTTGCAGAAATGACAGAATTTCATGAATTACTGGATCTTATATTATTAGATACTAAAGAATTAATAGCAACAAACAAAACCGTATCCATCAAGGGAAATGAAATAAACTGGGATTTTGTTAAAAGAAGAAATATCTTTGGACCTGTTATCAAAAAGATGTTTGAAGGTTTACAAGGAGTCATTCTTGGAGAACTTTACGCTATTGTAAAGAAACCGTCAAAGGCTTCAATTAACTACACTAAATCAAGTAAGAACTTTTACGAAGTCAGCGATTCATTAGGAAAAATATCAGAATATCTGGAAGAGCAGAAAGAAATGCCTCAGATGATATACACATTTTCTTTGTTCTGTCGAGAGAACAGCAAAGCAATTAGAGATAGAAGAAAAAGACAACCAGCTCCTTATTCAGAGATAATTTCAATTCTGGATTACCTTCTCCTCAATCTTTAAAACTTTCAGAGTGATAGTTCTTTGAGAGAGAATGGAAGATATTCAGAAGTTGAACAAAAATGGAATTCCAATAGCTATAATTGGACTCCCATATGCTGGAAAGACAACTCTTGTCAATTGGATTAAAGAAGGTAGATTCACAAGACCAAAACCTACTGTTGGTGTTAATTTTGAAGAAATTAAAATTAGCAACATAAATTTCAGTATCTTCGACATCTCAGGACAAAAATCCTTCCGTTCTACAATCTGGAAATCATACGTAATGACTTCTGTGGGGATTATTTTTGTTCTCGATTCCTCAGATAGAGAAAAGCTTGAAGAAGCTTCTAAATGGTTCTGGATAATGGTTGATGAATGGTTGCAAGGCAACTATTCTGACAAAGTAATAATGTTCGTAGCTAACAAATCTGATTTACAAAAAGCAATGAATCTTGAAGAAATTATTGAACTTCTGAATCTCACAAAAATGTCTCGGTATCAGAACCTCTCCTTTCAATTCTTTAAGACATCCTTTAGAGAAGCTAAAAACACAGAATATGCAATGAAATGGTTTGTAAGTAAGGTTAAACAATTAATCGACATTCAGAAGGTAACACCAAATGCACTCCTAATTACAGATGTTGACGGAAACATTCTACACCTCTTTGATCCAGACAATATTGTTGAAGATTCGAACATGTTTGTTGGATATCTAAATGCACTGAGTGGTTTTACTAATGAACTTCTTGGTCATGATAAATTCAAAGTTATCAAAGTTGACCCTTACTTCTACTTCATATGTGAAGAGAAAGATCATATTATTTCTATAGCTGTAGATAATGAACAAACTTTACCCGAAGCTAGGAGATTAGCATTTCTTGTCACTGAGTATTTGTCCACAAACAAAAATAAGCTGAATAAGGAGAAACTAGCAGAATTCGTTAAATCACTATTAGCATAGCAAGGGAAAGAATTTTATATTAAAAAGAGGGTAGTTCCGCAAAGAATATAAAGACTTTGGATTTATTTTCTTTGTATTATATGGTGATAATTAATGAACTGTAGATTCTGCAAACTAACAGACATTGACCTATTAGAAGGAGGAGTATACAAATGTCCTTACTGCGGATATTCCTTTGATGTATCAAAAACAGGAATCCTTTACGATAAAATGATGAAAATGCCTCTATCTTCCTGGTTGTTAGCATCCATCCTCTGGTTTTCTGCAATACTAACAGGCGTTTTACTAGGATTAGGATTTACTAGTAGTTCTTTGAGTACAACAATATTATTCTTGTTTATTTATGGAGCTTCAGCTTTTCTATATGGTTTTTCAACTTCCTTAGATATGATGCAAACTTTATGGTTATTTACCAAATATAAGTTTCGTAGAGCAGAGAAAAGCTTAGATGAAGTTAAAATGGAAATGCAAACTCTGAGAAAGAAGAAGATATTGAGTGAGATGGCAACAGGTCAATCTCTTGATGAATCAACAGGAAAATTCATCGATACTGATATTCGACCAGGAGAGAAAAGAATTCCAGCAATATCTCCAGCATTTCTTGCAGGATTATATACTATAGGATTAGGTATTTTCTTCACAATAATCTTCAATGTAGTCTTTCCAGCATTCAATTAGACTACATCAATTTCTTTATTTTATTAAGGATTTAAGGTAAGTTAGATTACCTATATCGTTTCTCCTTTCATCAATAGGAGTTTCTAATATCCATGGAATTTGGTTAAAATCTTTATCATTTATCAGTGTTCTAAATCCCTCTTCACCTATATTACCTAAACCTATATGTTCATGTCTATCTCTGAATGAATTCAACTCTCCTAAAGAATCATTTGCATGAACCAGAGCTATATTAGTTAGACCTATATGGTCCTCTATAATTTCCTTAGTGTTTTGTACAGCTTTAGAATTTCTAAGATCATATCCTGAGCCAAATCCATGGCATGTATCAAAACACACTTGCACTGCTTGTGAATCATTAATTTCAGTCATAATCTTCCTAATATTTTTGAACGAACCTGTTAAGGAATTTTTTCCACCTGATGAGTTCTCAATTAATATTGTAACTTTACCCTCAGAAGTTTCAATCCCTTTTAATATGGATTGTACATATGTGGTTAAACCTTGTTCCAAAGTTCCTCCTTTATATGATCCTCCATGAACAACAAAATAAGGAATCTCTAAAATTTTACATCTTTCAATTTCAATAGAAAAACAGTCAATTGATTTCTTATACCTCTCAGAATTCTGTGATGCAAGATTGGGAAGATAAGAAATGTGAGCAAAGTTTGGATAAATCTCTTTAGTTGACTGATTATTCTTGAACTTACATATCTCCTCTTCAGATAGAATTTTTGCAGCCCAACCTCTAGGATTTTTAACAAAAACTTGGAAAACAGCGCATCCTTTATCCTTAGCTCGATCAAAAGCTAAATCTACTGATTTAGATATGGAAACATGACAACCAAGCTTTACCATTTACAATGCCTTCTTTTTGAATCTAGAAATCATACGAAGAAGCTAACTTCACATATTTTGTTGACAATGCTACAACCTTGTCTCTTGCAGTTCCTGGTTCCTCTTGGAGAACTTGAGAGAAATAGACTTTTGCTCTTACATATGCTCGATAAGATTTGTAAAAGTTAACCATTGGAGATTCAGATGTAAAATCACTATTGACTCTTTTAAGATATTCTTTCAAAAATAATGCAGATAAATCAAATAACTTGTGAAAATCTAAATCCATTGCGAGGAATGCAATTTCTTCGAGAATATCTTGGATTCTAAGCATTTCATTGAATTCAATACAATCAAAAATAATAATTTCTCCTTTGAAATAGAAGATATTTGCTAGAATTAAATCTCCATGACCTTCCACGATTTTCCCCTGATTGGCGCGTTCGTTAAAGAATTTTCTATTTTTCTCCAAAAAATCAAACACTCTTGTTTCTAAATCTGAATCCAATGGAAAGTCAGGATAAGTTTTTGTTGTACGGAAATTTTCATCCCATTTTTCAAATATATTTTCATATAGAGAAAATTCAGGATGAATAGTGTTTTTCTTATGAAATTCAGCAATGATTTTTGCTAGTTTACTGAAGATTACATCAGATAATTTTTCATTATTGTTAACCTTATTTAATAACAAATCTTCTTGAGGTAATTGCTTCATCTTTACTAGGTATTCTAATGGCTTACCTTTAGTGGAAAATTCTAAATTGTCATTAATTTGAACGATTTCTAGATAAATAGATGGAGCTAAGCGTTTGTTGTAAAGAAGTTCATTTTTACAAGCTTGGAACCTCTTTTCAATTGTGGAAAAATCCAGAATATCTCCAAACTTGAGTGATTTTTTCATTTTATAGACATACGAACCAGTTAAGAAAACCCAACTTATATGAGTTTCAATCATCTGAATTTCCATGTTGGTTTCATGTGGATAAAATGATGATTTTTTCAAATTATAAAGTATCTTTTCCTGTGATAGCATTGTTAATCCTTTCTAATATTTCATTATGTTCTGAAGCCATATTAACTTCAATATGTGGAAGTGCTGTTGGTTCGAATAGTTTCTTGAATTTTTCATATATTTGTGAATCTGCATCGCTTAAGGTTCGTCTAGTTCTTTTCTCCCTCTCTTTGAACCTTTTTTGGATGATGTGATCAGGACAATCGACTATTACAAGAATAAACATAGCATCAAATCTTGCGCAGATTCTTCCGACTTTGCTACGAAGCCTTTCTTGATAAAAAGTTCCATCTAGAACACACCCCACTCCGTTTTTCAAAAGTGTATAAAGCACATAATAGATTGTATCGTAAACTACCATTCTTTGTTTAGTATTATAAGAACCTCTACCAAATGTATTTCTTCTTACATCTCTAAAAATCCTTTTTCTAACGGAATCTGTACTTATATGCTCTAGTCTATATTTTCTTGCTAGTTTTCTTGCTAATGTAGACTTACCTGTTCCTGGAAGTCCCGCAAGTACAATCACAAGTGGCGGTTTTCTACGTGGTTTTGATGAGATAAAATTCACTTCCTCTTAGAATGGTCTGGACATTTATATTGCTCTTCTTCTTTGAACATCCCTTTCTTTATAATCTTTTTCGAATGCTTACTGCAAATCACTTTACCACAGGAAGAACATTTGATGACATGGTCACTGCACACATGATTATCACAGAAAGCGCATTTGGTACCCTTTTCGGATGAAACTACATTTTTACAATATGAGCAAACAACCACGTGATCTGAGCATATTATTTCGTGTGTCTTACTATCAGTAACGGTGTGATCTTGACAGAGAACACTCCCACATACTGAACATACATCAGGGGTTGATACAAATAACATTTTTGCTGCTTGTTTTGAAAGACACAGATCACATAACAAGTGAATCTCAGTTCCTAGAACAGATTCAGCAATACCGTGCATGTTAATTTTATTGCCTTTTGCATCTAATACTGCAATTTCAGCTAATGAAACAGGGATATATATTAGAGCTGCATAGATATCCTTTATCTCTGAACTTTTTGGGATGATAAATTCCTTCTTAACTGTTAAACGAAGATTATCTTCAATTAATCTCACCTTGGGTGATTCTTTAGCAATCTTGTCAATTTCCTTTATTCTAGCAATTGCATTTTCTACTTCTTTCACAAAATTCTTTACAACCTCAGGGCCAAATTTGATGGTTTCTAATGCTTTATTGTAATCAGTAATATTGTTATTACTCTTGAATTTGAATTTATCCTCAATCAATGGTTTAAGAGTAACATAGAGAGCCTTTGCTTGCTCAATTTTGGCTGAAAACTGTTTCACTTTATTTCTTTTATTATCAATTTCCTTCCAAAGTGTACCTCTTTCCTTCTCTAATTCTTCTAACCAATTTTGTATTTCAGCTTCATGCTCTTTCTCGATAGTTACTAGTCCTTCTTTAATACAGCTTTGCCAAGCTTGAACATAGAATGTTTGATCTACCAGGAGAACATCATGAAATGATTCAAGGATGGATTCAGGTTTTCTTTGAACTTCTAATTGCTTAATATTAGCTGATGATGCAGAGAATAAACTTCCAAGATTTTTCATTGGAAGGACTGAAATAAGTTCTTCAAATACTTCTTCAGCTTGAATTGGAATACTTGTTTGTTCCCAAATCTTTTCTTTGTCACTAAATTCTATACGATCTATTAGAGGAAAAATTCTTCTTATAGGTAGTTCAAGCAAAGTTTTTTCCCATCTTTCTGCATTAGCATAATTAACTTTAAGTCTTCTCTGAGCCTTTATTTGAAAATCGAGATACAAAAAGGGAACATATGCCAGTTTGAGATTCTTGGTTCCTAGATAGTTTATTTTCCTGGTTCCAAAGAATTTTTCCAATAATTCTTTGAACTCTACTGGCTCATACTTCAAGTACTGTTCTTTCATTGACTTGATTACATTGGTTAAGTCAATGGGTTCTAAGACTGAGATGTCAGATTCTTCTTCAATTTCATCTCTCTCCTCAGATTCGATTTCTTCAGTTGCTTTTCTTGTTTCTTCTTCAACTGCATCGTCTTCATCATCTAAAAAATCTACTTGTTGATCAAGCAAACTAGTAGTTTTAGTAAATTTCCTAATAGCGGATAATTCTTTTTCCAAATCCTCTAAATTAAGTTCTTTTTCAATATCTTCAAAATCCACAGAGTCAATATCGTGATCATAATCACCAATCTGCTTGCATAAGGTTGCAGGTGGATATTCATACATTTTTGCCACATCTTCATCTGAAAGGGTTTGGTGAACTGAATAGAGTCTTCTTGTAATAATGTGTACTGGAGCATTGAAATTATCGGGTGAGAGAACGTAGAATTCTCCACTCCTAAATTTTTGCAGTTGGTCTACTATGAATCTAGCTTCAGGATGAGATTGAAGCATTTTGTCAACTATTCTCAAATCTTGAGGAGTGACGAACCTACCAAAGAGAAAGGTGCTCACTTGACCAAAGGATTTGTAATCCACATCGCTTATATTCTGGGTTGCTACTACCATAGATAGACCGTATTTTCTGCCTTGTTTGAATAGAAGCTGTAGCCATTGTTTTGTAGGAGGGTTTTTTGGATGAGGTGGAATTAGTTGAGGTGGTCCTGCTAATTCATCAATATAAAAAATAAGTTGAGGATCTATAGATGGATTAGAGCGTATGTAAGTGTAAAGATTTTGAGCTAGGGTTGTAATGTAGAGTTCCCTTAGTCTTAGGTTTGAAAGAGTATTCATAAAAATTATGGCAATTCTGGTTTTATTTGGATTAGTTGGGCGAATCAGATTCTGAACAGACAATTTTGGTCCTAGGTTGAATACAAGAGAAGAAGCTCCTACGTTAATTGATTTTATTCTTTTTATTAATGAATCCTTCTCTTTTTGTGATAATAAAGTCCTAATACTTTCCGATAGATATGCTTCTTCTGTTCTAATCAAATCTATTAACATCTCAAAGTTAGCTATCAATATGTCTTTTTCTAAACACTGTTCAAAAAGAGAGACCAAATAAGCTTTTACTGCTCCTCCCTTTTCTGTATTAACTTTGTATCCAAGCACATTTACCATAGTTGTAGCGATACCATCTATAGCTAAAATTTTCTCCTCCTTGTCCAATTCTTGAGGAGGCATTATAAGTGGATTAATTGAAAGAGGAATCCCTTTTTCAGATGCGGGTGTAAAAATTACAACCTCAACCTTATCTTTGTATTCATTGTAAAACTCCTCTGAAATGCCATAAGGTTTCAGTTTCTCAAAATCTTCAACCATTGCCAAACAGCTTATATCTCCTTGAGGATCAATAATAATTGCAGGAATATCATGTCTCACAGCTTCCTCAATAAGTATTTTACATGCGACTGTTTTGCCTGATCCTGTTTGCCCAAAAACGCTTATGTGTTTATTTAATGCCTTTAGAGGTAAAAATACATCTTCATCTGTAGAATGTTCTTTTCCTAAATAAAGAGAAGGATTGGATCCACCTGTGTCTGACATAATCTTCAATTAAAGAGGAGAATCAAAATATAAAAACTATTGTAAAATAGATTTAGAGAACAAAAAAAAAGAAATGAAAAATTATGCGCCGGCTACAATAAAGAATATGCCTCCAATTAAAGTTAAAATTGCTGGAAGGCCACTTCCAATAATAGCAAAAACTATCAGCAATATTCCAATAACAACATAAGATAAACCAAAGCGTCCTAGACATAATAGAACTACAAGTGCTCCAATTGCAATCAATATTATTCCAAGGATTAGAGGTTGCAGTCCTCCACCTATTTTATCCAGCCAAGATGCCGTATAGAATACATCCATAATTCCAGCTGCTATGGTTTCTAATATTGTAAAAACTCCGACTACGATCCAGAAAGCACCACCAAGTACTCCAAAAATTGTACCCCATCGTGCTAGTTCTTTCTTTCTAGCCATAAAGCCTAATGAAAGGTTGTTCTATTTAAATTTTCTTTAAGTAAAGAATATAATAAGTAGAAAATACTACCGCTTTCTTGTGGAAGCAATAATAAACAATATTCCACCAACTACAGCAAACAAGCCTGGAATCCCCAAACCAAATAATCCAATAATAATTAGTATGATGCCAGTAACTAAATCTGGAGGTTCAGCTCCTACTAAAATTATTATAGCAGCACCTAAAACTACGCCAATAATTGCTAAGACTATAGTAGTTAATGGAACAGTAAACAAAACTGTTTTCACAATTAAATCTTGAACGACATTTGGTAGGTAAGGTGAAGGAAGAAAATGATTAAGAAATAACAGAGCAGCGCCTAGAACAAATAACACACCTCCAGTGTAGGATAATATTTGTGCCCATCTCTGAAGGTCTCTTTTTCTAGCCATATGAAAAATAAGGGAACATCCCTTTTAAGATTAATGGCTATTCTAAAGGAATGTTCCTTTTGCATTTAGTATATGGGGGCTCACGCCGCGTGAGAATCTAACTACAACTGTTTTATCTAATGAAGAGCTTTTTCCATGAAGTCTTGTAATAGTTCCTATAAGATGTTTATCAGAATTTGGGAAATTGATTTTAACTCTTCTTCCAAGATATTTTGCTAATGGAATCTCAGTTTCAAAGAGTTTCATAATAACAGATCTATTCTTAGATTTTCCTGGACCATCATGTAAAATTCTGGTAACAACACCAAATGTTGTGGAAATCTTGGCTAACCTCTTTGGTTTAGATTTCTTAGTTCTTTTCTTTTTAATTGTAAATGTGTGAGTACCTTGTTCTATAGCTTTTCTTGTAGCTTCTGAAACTGTAGTTTTGACTACTACCGGTTTCTTTACTGGAGCTTTTGCAACTGGCTGTCTTACAGAAGGTCTAGGGTCAGTTTTCTTTACAACTACTTTTGGAGTTGCTTTAGGAATCTTTGGTTTAGGAATTACTTTATCTTTACTTTCTGCTATAGGCTTCTTAGCAGCAGGTTTTTTAGCAGTAAGAACCTTGGTAACAGGCTTCTTAGCAGCAGGTTTTTTAGCAGTAAGAACCTTAGTAACAGGCTTTTTAGCTGTAGGTTTTTTAGCAGTTGGAACCTTAGTAACAGGCTTAAATTCTTTAGCACTAGCAACAATCTTTTCTGCTATAGATTTACCAATGCCTGGTAACTGAGATAATTCGTCTGATGTTGCTTTAGCTAATTTTTCTATTGTATTATAACCACAATCTTCCAATGTTTTTGCAGCTTTAGGTCCAACACCAGATAATTTTAGAAGCTCACTTTCAGCCATTATTTTACACCTTTTTAACAATCAGAAATCTGGAAAATAGTTTTAAAAACCTTTAGATTGAAATGATTTTCAGAAATGGTAGAGAATCAGAACATTTCATATAAATCTAAAGAAACTTAAAATATGAGTTAAATATGAAACTATAATTGCAAAGGTCTAATACTTTGGTGATTGCATTGAGAGGTACTATTCTACTGACAGGTTTTGAACCATTTGGGGGTTCAAAAATTAATTCTTCTATACTAGCATGTAGAGAGTTTGAAAATAAAATAATAGAGGGATATACAGTAAAGGTTTTTGAAATTCCCTTACGATATAAAGAGATTCGAACTACCATTGAACAACTGATCCAGCATGAAAAACCTTTAGCTGTCATTTGTACAGGGCAATCATCCCGATTTGAAATTTCTCTAGAACGTGTATCAATTAATATAGCTGATGTGATCAAATCAACATACAACTGTGGTGAATCCCCAAAGAACGAAATTCTAATAAAAGATGCTCCAGCAGGATATTTTTCCACATTACCTTTACAACAGATTAGAAGAGATTTGGAAGAAAACAAAATTCCAGTTAATATTTCTAATAGCGCAGGCACTTATGGATGTAATCAGATTTTCTTCCATTTAATGCATTTTATAAATAATGAAAACCTAAATATTTTCGCAGGATTTGTTCATATTCCATTTTTACCTGAACAAGTTGTTGGTAAAAATCTTCCTTCGATGTCATTGGAACTAACAACGAAAGCCCTTGGAATCATTATTGATTCAACAATTAAGTATAGAGAAAAAATCTGAGAAGTGATAAAATGAAAGAGTACGAATATCTAGCTTTGCAAGATCACGAATTTATAGAAATGATTGATGCTATTTCCAGAGAAAGAAATACACTAAAAGTTAAGAAAAAAACTGAGAAACGAATTATTATAGCCTGTCAAGTAGCTATTCCTGTAGCTTTTATCAAATTCTTCGTTCAACAACAAGATGGAAATCTTAATGTTCAAAGAAAAATCAGCTGGTGGCCATTATTTGCATTTACAGTTCCTGTGTTATTAGCACTTGAAGGTATGATGATTGGCATTTCTTTTGTTGTTGACACCCAGATATATTATAGTTACATTCTGATAGCTTTAACATGGGTCATTGCGATTATCTTTCTTACCTATCAGATTTTCGAAGAATTAGATCTTATATTGAAAAAATTATATCGAATTGAGGTGTAGACAACGAAAATTGATATGCATTGTCACACCAATTTTTCTGATGGTATTTATTCTCCAGAAAAATTGCTTGAATTAGCTCAAAAAGAAGAATTAAAGCTATTTTCCATCACTGATCATGATACAATTGAAGGTACCATTGTCGCCGAAAAGATAGCAAATAATTATTCTTTTGCTTATCTTACAGGAATTGAATTATCTGCAAGATATGAACAAACAAAGATAGAAATTTTAGGTTATAACTTTGATTCTACAAATGCAGGATTACACGAGAAAATGATGTTTCTCCAGGGAAAAAGAAATGAAAGAATCTTCAAAATTCTGAAGAAATTAGAGGAAATGAATCTAGATGTTACATATGATGATATTTTAAAACAAATTGGAAGTGGAGTTAGCCCCGGAAGGCCACATTTAGCCAGAGCGATGATTGAAAGGAAAATCGTAAAAACAATAAATGAGGCTTTTGAGAAATATCTTGGAAATGAAAAACCAGCCTATGTCCAAAGAGAAACAATAACTCCACAAGAAGCAATAGAATTGATTCTAGCAGGGAATGGTACAGCTGTTCTTCCTCATCCATTACTAGTGGAAGGGAAAAATCTGCAGAAATTGGAGGAATACCTCGAATTACTAATATCTTGGAAACTTGAGGGAATTGAAGTATATTATGATTATAACCATTTTGAGACATTTCTTTCAAAAAAGCAAATTAGAGCAGGAATCGAATTTCTTAGCGACTATAGTAAAAAAAATGATTTACTAATAACTGGAGGAACAGATTTTCATGGAGATTCGGGTATGCTAGGTTCTGTTCAAGTTCCCAATGAAGAAATTAATAATATTCTAACTTACTTCAACTTGTAAGAATCCCATACCTTCAGTAATAGTTCAGGATCATCTGAAAAAATCCCATCTATTCCCCACTTAAAAAGTTTCATCATAGCTTGTTCTTCATTAATTGTCCAAGGATGAACAGCTAAATTCCATTTATGAGCTCTTTTAATGCTTTTTGGAGTAACAATTTTCAGAAATTTAAATTTCATAGGCACTTGGAAAGTACAAAAATTTTTATGGGAGAATAATGTAAAGTGACCAAGAAAAGCTAAAACTTCTAGAGGGCTTGCACTTGTAGGAATACTCCATTTTAAGCTAATATCTCGAAATTTTTTGATTTGCTTATGATGAAATGAACCCAACAAAACTCTATCATGAGCTTTTGAAGAGATTATAGCATCGAGTATATTTTTAGGAGCTTCTTTTAACTCATCTTTGATGTCCAAATTTATTCGGATTTTTGGAAATTTATCAAGAAATTCGACAAGCGAAAGAATCTTGAATTCTTTGTTTCTATAAGGATATTCCCCACTTTTAGAATCTTGATGCCAATAGCCCAAATCATATTCTTGTAATTCATCAAAAGTATAGTCAATAATTGAACCAATTCCATTGGTATTACGGTCTAAAGATTCATCATGAAAAATCACAAGAATACCATCTTTTGTCAACCGAATATCTGTTTCCAGAACATCTACATTCAGATCATAAGCTTCTTTGAAGGATTGATATGAACTCTCTGGAGTGTAAGCACTTCTCCCTCTATGTGCCATAATCAACGGACGATCATTTCTTAGAAATGGAATGTCACTTCTCAGATAGACGGAACTTTTCATGTTAGTTCACATTATTTGCTAACTGTAAACTATTTCTCTTTTGCTTTATCTATAATCTCTTTTATTAGATAAAGCAATTGATCCATTGTTTTCTTCCCTATGTCCAAAGATTTTCCCGGTTCATGAAATAGTACATTCCTCTTGAATCTGATTTCATGTAGTAAAGAAACTGCGTCTTTTGTAATCAATCTGTTCTTCTCCAAAATATCGATTAATTTTATGAAATTAACATCTTCCTTCTCTAGTTCTGGAATTAGGTTGATTAAGGTTTTTCTGAAAACAGTTTCAAGGGTTCGATAAATAAGTAGGAAGGACAATGTTTGTTCTTCGCTTCTGATTTTATCCCATTTAGAAATCTTTTCCTGAATATAATCTAAATCTGCTTTGATTGCTTGTTCTTCTTCAGAAGTCAAGATTTGACTGGAAATGATTTGTAATAGAGGGTCATATTTGAATTGTTTCTCAATCTGTTCTTTTGCTTCTTCAGGTATTTCAATTTCTTCTAATACTTCTTTGTATAGTTTCCACGCTATAGATTTAGCCATTCCATCTCTATAATACCAAGATATAGTTTCAACCATTTTTGAGAGAAGTAAACTCTTTTTGGCTTCATAGATTACA
>JAUWJS010000037.1 GCA_030607575.1 Candidatus Heimdallarchaeota archaeon
AGAACCACGAATGAGATAGCGATATAATTTCCTTTCTTTAGTATCTCTAACTCTGTTCATAAGAGATTCTGTGATCAGTAAAGATACAGCACTTAACCCTATTGCACCAAATATAGGAAAAGCAATTAACAATGGAAGATATTCCCAGTTATTAAATTCAACAATATCATGTAAGTAATAGAAGTGTGGTATTTGAGCTAAAAATGACATTGCAAAAACTGCAATCACACTTGGCCACATCGACTGTTTGTCTAAAAGTCTAATTTTTGAACTCATAATAATCTTCCTTAACACAAAGCTCTTTTTGAAACCTACAAAAATGTTAAGTTATAACTTTTTTGATGAATAATCAAAAAATTGCTAGAATATTAAAGCTGTTAATCCTCTGTTTCATCAAAGGAATAGCCTTTCTCTATTCGAAATTCACAGAAATTATGCCCAGTTCCATGGCACTTTGTTTCGGAAACAATTGGTGGATCCTTGAGTACTAAAGCAAGCCGTCCTGCAAGATAACCTGCTTGAAAATCACACAGCACTTCATTGAGATTGGTTTCGGAGAGATTTGCTCCTGAAGCATATGCACATTCATGAATTCTTACAAACATCTCATCTTCATCTTCACCATCAAAAACTTCAACGAAAGAATGTTGTCTAGATAGATAATTTGTTGGATGAGTAAGATATTTTTGCATAATATGAGTTGCTTGTTTTAAGGATTCGATAGGTAATTCAGCATTCTCGGAAGCTAATAAATCATAAATTAATCTCTTACCTGGACCAATAACGCCAAGTTCTCTACCTGCTGAATACAATAGAGCACCACAGAATTTATCTCGAAACTTAAGTGACATTATTTGCTGTTGTAATGAACTGATATGAACGTAATCTATATCATTTGGTCGAAGTGCTTCTTTCATCAGAAGGGAATTATAACCATTTTGAGTTGTTTCATGAATAAACTCATAGAATAGTTGCCGCCTATGTTCTTCAGCTGGTAAATCACCAAGAAACTGAACTTGTTTTGCTTGAGCACTAACGTCCAAAACTTTGTAAGGTGCTTTACCTATTTCTTTGCCAAGATATACTTCTATATCAAATTCGCAGTAATCATCGCCAAGACCTTTACACTTTGTTTCAACAACACCAGTTGCAGAACCAATCATAGCTTCTATAGTTCCCGCAATCTCACCAGCTGTAAAGTGACATAATGGCTCTCCAATGTTGATCGCACCTGCACTATTTGCAAGTTCATAGATTCTAAGGGTAGCTGTATATCCTTCGATTTTTGCTACATCGCAATGTGTAGCATGATACAAAGGTACTACATTGGTGTGACTATATAGTTGTGCCAAAGCAAGAAGAACTTCTTGAAATCTTTCTTCTGGTTTAACCGCACCCACTTTAGGATTTAAAACAGTTAGATAATATGGTGCTGCACCAAAAATACCTAGTTCTCTTCCGCTTTGATAGAGAAGTTGAGGTATAAGTGGATCTAATTGAAGTAAAGACATCATTACTTGTTGATAAACACTGATATGAACATAATCACCAAGATTTTTACGAACAATTTCTTGAGAAATAATACTACTGATAGTATTCTTTGTGAGAATCATCATACTTTCTTTTCTTCGTGTATCTTTATCTCTACTAATTATATTAGGTAGGATTTGAGACCAAAGCTTTTCTCTAATAACATCTTCAGTGATTAAGCCTTCTGCTATACGTTCTTCATTCATCATGACAACAGGAACACTCAGAATACCATATTTAGCAGCAATTTCCTGTTCTACACTAACATCTATTGTACTAACATGAAGCATTCCTTTCATAGAAGTACCTGCGATATTTTCAATAACACGTTTAACATCAGGACAAGCGAAACAAGTGGGACTTGTAAAGAATAACAGTCTAATTCTTTCAGTTTCTTGAAGAGTTTCATCTTCGGTCATTAGAATAACCCCAATGAAAAACAATAAAGCTAGAATGATAAAAACATTTGCTTAACCTCAATGTGAAATAATAAATTGTTTAGACAATTTATAGCGAAGATGTTTAAGGGAATTGAACACATAAATAATGGTAAGAACATAAGAAATGAATTTTTTTTCCAATAGCAACAATTATATATCAATGAATAGTCAATTTCTTGTTCATAAACAAATTTAATGGTGAAAATATGTACGGTCAAGGACAAGTACCAATTATTATTCTAAAAGAAGGAACTCAAAGATCGAAAGGTCAAGATGCTCAAAGAAACAATATCATGGCAGCAGTTGTTGTCGCTGATACTATTAAGAGCACACTTGGCCCTCTAGGAATGGATAAGATGATGGTGGATAGTTTAGGAGACATTTTAATCTCCAACGATGGCGCCACTCTTCTTGATGAAATTGATGTTCAACATCCCGCTGCTAAAATGATTGTTCAGGTTGCTAAGGCTCAAGATCAGGAAACAGGTGATGGAACAACTAGTTCAGTTATTATAGCAGGAGAGCTCCTCAAAAAAGGAGGTGAACTGTTAGACAAGAAAATCCATGCTTCCTTAATTACTGAAGGTTACAAAGCAGCTTCCGTGAAAGCTCAAGAGATAATTGAGAGTCATGCAAGAAAACTCAATCCAACAGAAGATGATAAACTTCTCTTCCAAATTGCTGAAACCTCATTACACAGTAAAGCAGTTCATGCAGCTAAAGAAATTATCGCTAAAATTGCTGTTGACAGTGTTAAGCAAGTAGCTGATGAAACTAATGGCAGTTTCAAAGTAGATCTCGATAACATTAAAATCTTACAGAAAATTGGTAAGAATCTTAGAGAAACAGAATTAATTGAGGGTGTTATAATTGATAAAGAAGTTGTTCACACTGCAATGGCCAAAAATGTAAAAAATGCCAAAGTGCTTTTACTCAACCAAAATATCGAAGTTCAGAAAGGTGAGTGGGATCGAGAGATACGCATAAACGATCCTCTAGAAATGAAATCCTTCCTGGATAATGAAGAACAAATTCTAAGAGATATGGTTGACCAAATTGCTGAAGTTGGTGCAAATGTAGTTATTGCTCAAAAGGGCATCGATGATATGGCTCAATACTTCATGGCTAAACAGAATATTATGGCAGTTAGACGTGTGAAGAAAAGCGATATGGAAAAACTCGCTCGTGCTACTGGAGGTAAAATTGTTACTAACCTCAAAGATGCCAAAAAGGATGATCTTGGAGATGCAGGGTTAGTTAAAGAAGTAAAAATTGGTGATGAAGACCATGTTTTTGTTCAAGAATGCAAAAATCCAAAATCTGTCTCTATTATTATCTATGGTGCTACCAAGTATGTTACTGATGAAGCAGAAAGAGCTTTACATGATGCTCTATGCGTAGTTAGAAATGTAGTTGAAGATAAAACCTACCTCCCAGGTGGAGGAGCAACCTTTACAGAGCTTTCATTGAGAATAGATGAATATGCAGATGTGTTCAAAGACAAAAGACAATTAGCTGTTAAAGCTTTTGCAGAAGCGCTTCTTTCGATTCCAATAACCTTAGCAGAAAACGCAGGAATTGATCCATTAGATATTCTTAACGAGCTTCGTTCCGCTCATGCAGTAGAAAATATATCAGCAGGTTTAAATCTATTCAAGAATGGGAAGATTGATGATATGTTCAAAGCAGGTATTATTGAACCACATAGAGTTGTTGCTCAAGCAATAAAATCTGCAAGTGAATCTACTATTATGATTTTGAGAATTGATGATGTTATAATAGCTAAATCCTCTAGTCCAGCTATGCCTCCAGGTGGAATGCCAGGTGGAATGCCAGGTGGAATGCCAGGTGGAATGCCTCCAGGTATGATGTAAGAATAAGTTTCTTACTCTTTCTCTTTCTTTCTTTGTTTTTGTTGTTAGGCAAAATTCAAATATATTTTTCAAGTTGTTGGATTCATGCTAAACCAAGCTGAAGATTTTATTGGCAATTTCAAAAAATTAGACATAATTACATGCAGTTATAGCAATTCCAATATAACTCAAGTATCATTCATTCAGGATAAATTTGACATATACATTACAGGTTTAACTAATCAAATTCATATTGAACAGATTAAATATAATCCAAAAGTGGTTCTTCAGTTCGGAGATAATGAAACTAATCTGAAATATCAAGGTATAGCAAAGATTGTAAAAATTACTGAAAGCAAGGAAAGAAAACTGAAGAAATTAACTAAAGCTGACTCTGTATCACAAGAAGGGATTTTTGGTTCTGTTTTGGTAAAAATCATACCTACAGAAATTGAAGTTAAGAAGTGGGATTTTGTCCATAGATTTTTGGAAAATAAACCAAGAACGATAAAGGAAGTGTTTCGTTCAATTGGAACTACCATAAAAATCTGGTTGAGAGCAACTCGGTTATCTTTTGTAGCAGTAAGCGTAGCAGGTGTTTTTGTAGGAACAGCCGTTGCTTTTCATGAAACAGGATCTTTGAACTCTTGGCTAAACTTTCTTCTAGCAGCTATAGGTATTTCTTTCTTCCATATAGCAGTAGATTTACTCAATGATTTTTCAGATCACCGTTCAGGTTTAGATGAAAGTAACATTCACTTAACACCATTTTCAGGGGGATCAAGAATGATTCAAAGTAAGCTTTTTACACCAGTAAAAGTTCTATTAGGAGCAATCTTCAGCTTAACAATCTGCTTATCAATTGGTCTTTATCTGAATTTCACAGTTGATGGAAATGTTATTCTCTATATAGGATTAGGTGGAGCATTCTTAGGTATTTTTTATGTGGGAGCACCCTTAAAACTAGTATATTATGGTTTAGGAGAGCTAGCTATATTTGTAAGTTTTGGACCTGCAATAGTTTTTGGTTCCTATTATTTGCAAAAAGAAGTTTTTTCATGGAAACCTATTTTAGCATCAATTTTGATTGGACTATTAATTTTCCTGATACTTTATATCAACCAGTTTCCAGATTATGAAGCTGATAAAGCAGACAAAAAATTCAATTGGGTAGTTCTTTTAGGAAAGAAAAAAGCTAGGCATGTTTATGCTTTCTTTATGGCTCTAACATATATACTATTAATCGTTTTTTCAGTACTAAACTTCTTACCACTTCTCAGTCTAACAGTTCTAATAACGATTCCTCTACCAATTATGGCTATAGTTACTACTTACAAACATTATGATAACTATTTAGCTATGATCCCCGCATCAGCAATGACAATATTAACTACTCTAACCTTTTCTATCATCCTAGGAATCTCTCTATTTGTTGCTCCATTCCTCTAAAAAAAGCTAAAAATAATCTTAATTAGTTATTTTTCTACCTTCTTTAACGATTATTTTTCCATCTTTAAACACAGTGTCAGTATGATTAACTCCAAATCTATAGGGTATAGATGCAACACTAGGTATGTCTAAAATCAAAACATCTGCTTTTTTTCCAATATCTAAAGAGCCAATTTCATTTTCTCTATTTAGAGCTTTAGCACCACCATAGGTAGCTGCTCTCAAAGCTTCTTCTGGAAGCATTTTCATCATGAAAGAGCCTAGTCCAATAACAGATTGCATGTCTAAGATGTAACAATTTGGATTAAAATCCGATGATAAAGCTACTTCTACTCCTGCATCTTTAAACATCCGATAATTTGCGTATTTCTTTAGCATTAACACAAAGGGAGTAGCTGGAAGTAGATTTGCTACAACTTGCGATTGAGCCAAAGCACTAGCTGATACAGCTTCCGCAAAAAGTAAATGATCTGCGGACACAGCTTCAAGTTCAGCGGCCATTAATGTAGCACCAACATTTTCTAATTCATCGGCATGTACTCGAAGTTTAAAGCCCATCTTCTTGGATTCATTTAAGAAGTGTTGAGATTCTTCAACAGAAAAAGCTCCTTTATCAGTCCATATGTCAACATATTCTGCGAGATTTTGATGTTTTATCTGAGGTAATAACTGAATCATACTCTCTATGTATTCCCATTGATTCCCAAGATAATCTGCAGGTTTGATATGACAACCGAGGAATGTAGGAACAACATCAATTGGATGCTTTTCATTTACACTCTGAATTACTTCAAGAATCTTTAGCTCACTTTTTGCATCCAAACCATATCCTGATTTAGCTTCAATTGTTGTTGTTCCATGTAAAAGCATTTCATCCAACCTTTTAAGTGCCAATGCTTCCAGTTCTAATTTTGAAGCTTCTCTTGTCTTGTTAACTGAAAACATTATTCCACCGCCACTTTGAGCGATTTCTAGATAAGATTTACCTTGTATTTTCATTCTCAGTTCATGAGATCTATCTCCTGCAAAAACCAAATGAGTATGCGAATCAACAAAACCTGGACATACAGTTTTCTTTTTCTTACAATTTATTATCTCATAATCAAATTTCGAATAGTTGGATAAAATTGTTGAAGTTTCGCCAATTGCTTCAATAAGACCATCCTTGATTACAACAGCATCAGGTATTTCGTTTGAATAGATTGGTTCATAATTTGAAACAGGTCCTAGATATAGTTTTGAAGCATTTGAAATGACAATTCCTTCTTTTTGTGAATTCTGCATCAATCTCAAATTTTAAGCAAAAAAGAAGTTTTTAAAGTTTGCTTAAATATTTGGAAAAAGAACGAAAGAGAGGAATAAGCACTTATGCACATTCCTATTAGTAATTTCAATCTAAACTTCCAATTTCTTTTTCAACTTCTTCAAGAATCTCGCATGACTTGACAAGAGCTTTCATGGCGTTATGATCATCAAATAATGGTCTATCTATATCCAAGAATTCAACATGTCTTCGAATAACTTCTTTAGCTTTAGTAACGCCCTTACCAAACTCAAATTCTCTGAAGTCTAATGCTTGTGCTGCAGCCATGAGCTCAATACCTAAAACTCCGTAAGCATTATCCATTATTTGGAAATTCTTGAGTGCTGTATTCATACCCATAGAAACAAAATCTTCTTGGTCAGCAGCTGCAGGTATAGATTGTATACTAGCAGGCATTGATAGAATTCTCATTTCTACAATTTGCATATCAGCAGTATATTGACTTAACATTAAACCAGACATTAGTCCAGCACTTTTTGTTAAGAATGGAGGTAGCCCTACACTCAAAGCAGGATGATTTAACCTATTCATTCTGCGTTCGGACATTACACAAACCATTGTAATAGCAGCTCCGGCTAAATCCATAGGTAAGCATACAGGAGTACCTTGAAAATTAGCACCAGTTAGTATAAGTTTTTCTTCTGTAAGGAAAACAGGATTATCACCAACACCATTTAATTCAATCTCAACTTGAGATCGACCCCAAGCCAGAGTATCATGTACAGCACCTAAAACTTGTGGTGCAGAACGCATTGAATATGCATCTTGTACTTTAACTTTTAGCCTTCCTTCATAAAGATCTCCACCTTTGAAAAGCTTAGTGAGAGCTTTTGCACATCTAACAGCTCCAGGAAAACCTCGAATTTCATGAAGTTTAGGTGTATAAGGTTTCAAGTTACCCATTAATGCTTCTATTGACATAGCACAAGCGATTTCTGCTTGTTTCATAAAACGTAAAGCATCATATAGAAAAATAGCGCTCATTGCCGTAAGAAGATTGGAACCATTAATTGCAGCTAAACCATCTCTTGCCTGTAAACCAGGTATTTCAATACCTGCTCTATCCATAGCTTCTTTTCCTGGCAGTAATTCTCCTTTATAAAAAGCTCGACCTTCACCCATCAATAATAGAGCGATTTGTGACATTGGAGCCAAATCTCCAGAAGCACCTACAGATCCTTTTTGACAAACTTCAGGAGTAACTCCTTTATTTAGCATTTCAACAAATGTTTCAGCAATAATAGGTCTATTTCCAGAATAACCATTTGCTAAAACATTTATTCTGCCTAGCATTGCTCCACGAATGTGCTCTATTGGAGCAGCTTCTCCAATTCCAGCAGCATGATTATATATCAAATATTTCTGAAATAGCAAAACTTCATCACCTGTTAGGACCACTTCAGAGAATTCTCCTATTCCTGTGGTAATTCCATACATAATTTCTTTTGCTGCAATTTTCTCCTCTAGCATTTCTCTGCATTTTCTCATTCGTTCCATTGCATCTGGATGGATTTCCACTTTTTCATTATGTCGTGCAACATTGACAACATCTTCAATTTTTAGCCCTTTTCCAGTAATTATATAGGTCATATTCTAATCCCTTTGTTTAATTTTAAGAAATCTTTGTACGCTTTGTTTAAAATATTTTCTCAATGTAACTGAAAGCAAGAAACTAAGAAAAATTATTAGGATTAAAGAAATTGGGGAAAGCATAATGAATAAATAATACAGAATGTAGGAACATTAGATAATTATGGACCAAGAAATTGTAGTTTTAGATGGAGATTCCTTAACTATAGATTCTTTGCTTGAAGTTACACGATTTGAAAAAAAAGTTAAAGTTAGTGAGGAAGGAACAAGAAAGATAAAAGAAGCTAGGAAAATTATTGAAGCTAAACTTGAAAAAAATGAAATTATATATGGTGTATCTACTGGTTTTGGAAAACTGTCCAACACTATTATTTCTTCTTCTGAAAGAGAAATTCTTCAAAAGAATTTGATCAAATCACATAGTATTGGATTTGGTCCTTATCTTCCTGATGAAATAGTCTTAGGGGCCATGGTTATTGAGTTAAATTCCTTTTGTAGGGGAGGTAGCGGTGTTCGAATTGAGATTACAGAAATGCTTGAGAGATTAATTAACGAGAGAGTCATACCTCTTGCACCAAGTATAGGTTCTCTGGGAGCTAGTGGAGATCTTTCACCTCTTGCATATATAGCTAGAATTTTCATCGGTGAAGGAAAAGCAAAGTTAGGTGGTAAAGTTCTCAAAGGTTCTGAAATTCTTGCTGAACTTGATTTGTCTCCTTTAGAACTTAAGGCTAAGGAAGGATTATCATTAATTAATGGAACACATGTACTAACATCTTTTGCAGCACATGCTGTTTCTGATTCTATGAATGTTTTAGAAAACTCAGTTATCACAGTTGGTTTAACTTTGGAAGCCTTCGAAGGCAATATTAGCGCATTTTCGTCTTTTATAATGGATTTACGACCACATGTAGGCCAAATGAGATTTGCTGAAGCTATTCTAGATTTTCTTAAAGGCAGTGATTTACTAAGCAGTCAACCAAAAAGAATTCAAGATCCTTATTCCATTAGATGTTCTCCGCAAGTTCATGGAGCGATACTAGATGTTGTAGAGCACTGCAAGAATCTAGTAGAGGTTGAAATCAATTCAACAACTGACAATCCTCTAATCAGCTTAGAAACTTCAGAAGTGGTTTCTGGAGGGAATTTCCATGGAGAACCTATAGGTCTTGCTATGGATTATTTGTGCATAGCTATGACAGAGTTAGGAAATATCTCTGAAAGAAGGGTGAACCTTTTACTAGATTCAACAATATCAGGGCTTCCATCTTTCTTGATACAAAAACCTGGTTTAAACTCAGGTTTAATGATGATACAGTATGTAGACGCAGCGATAGCAGCCGAAAATAAAATTTTAGCTTCTCCTGCTTCAATCGATAATATTTCAGTTTCAGCAAATCAAGAAGATCATGTTTCTATGGGACTAACTGCAAGCAAGAAAGCATATCAATTAGTCAAGAATGTTGTGCAAATGATAGCCATAGAATTTTATACAGCATATCAAGCATTAGGATTTAAAGAGGGATTGAATAATGCTTCCAAAGTTGTACAAGAGATTTATGAAATGATAAGAAAAGAAATACCTCCATTAAAGGAAGATAAATTCTTTGATGAAGAAGTGAAATGGATTTCTGAAAGAATAGAAAATCAGGTATTTACTGAAATAGTTAAAGATAAAATGGGATTCATATTTGGTGATAATTAGTGAAAATTTCTGTAATAGGGGATCTTCATGGCAGCAATGTATACTTGCGTTATATACTTCGAAAAATAAGAAAAACAGATGCTCTTTTTATCGCAGGAGATATAGCTGGAACCATATCATATTGTTTGATTCTCAAATCTATTTTCAAAAGCAAGAAAATTTCTAGGGAAAAATATACTGAACTTGTTTATGATAAATACTTACCACAGTTTATCGAGTTTCAAAAAAAATCTACAAGAAAGATGTTCAAAATACTCTCAAAAGCTAGTATTCCTGTTTTTTATACTCATGGCAATAGTGATTCTGAACAAGTTATAGAAGTTTTCAAAGAATATTCTGAAAACATTCCCCAGTTCTATTATTTAGGAGATTCAACTGTTAAACATGAAAATCTGATAGTAGTAGGGTATGGATTCTGTTCTCCAGCTGAATATAGAACACCCTTCCAAACACCCGGTGAAAAAGACAAGGATGAAATATCCAAAGATTTGATTAAACTTGAAAATAAAATTCCGGAATATGAAAAGAATAAAACGGATCTTCTTATCGGTTTATTTCATGAACCTCCAAAGGACACAAAATTAGACTATATTGGATGGAGTTCTACTCATTCAGGAAGTGAATTAATTCAAAACCACACTCTCAAAATTCCTTATGATTTAGTTTTTGCAGGACATATTCATGAATCACAGAATTGTGACATACAAAAGGAAACAATATTAGTAAATCCAGGTCCCCTCGTTAATGGAAAATGGGCTATTGTTGATACTGAAAAAAAAACTGTATCTCTGAGAAAGATTCCTATCATTCTTTCTATTAGAAGTCTAATTTATCGCAGTAGAGAAACTTTCAAGTAAAATTCTAACGATATTACCAAAAATTTAATAAGGATTCAATTTTACTGTATTTTACTCAAAAATAGTTAAAAGAGAGATTTATATGATTCCTGTTGTTGATGTTGATATTAAAGAACTTGAATTGAAAGCAGTTCAAGACGTAGTTAAGAGCAAATATCTTGTTGAAGGTAAGAATGCCCGTTCATTTGAAGAAAAATTCTCTAAGTTTAGTGGTGCAAAATTTGCAGCAACTATCGTAAATGGAACATGTGCTCTACATCTTGCCATGGTTGCCCTGGATATCGGTCCCAAGGATGAAGTAATCACAACCCCATTTACATTTGTTGCATCTTCTAATACAATTCTCTTCTCTGGAGCAATACCTGTATTTGTTGATATAGACAGAGAAACATATAACATAAATCCAGAAAAAATTGAAGAGAAAATCACTGAAAAGACAAAAGCAATAATGCCTGTTCATATTTTTGGAAATCCATGTGACATGAAAGCAATTATGGACATAGCTGAGGATCGAAATTTAATTGTGATTGAAGATTGTGCCCAAGCCCATGGTGCAACAATCGACAATACTCATGTTGGAAATTTTGGAAGTATTGGATGTTTTTCCTTTTATGGAAGTAAAAATCTAGTTGGAGGAGAAGGAGGGGTCGTAATAACAAATGATGAGGAATTATTTGAGAAAATAAAAAGCATAAAAAATCACGGGCGAAGTCCTGAGGGAGGATACGCACATTATTTTATAGGCTTTAACTATCGGATGACAGATTTGACTGCAGCTATAATGAATGTTCAAATGGATAGAGCAAAAGAAATACTCTCAAAGAGACATAATACAGGAGATAAATATAGAGAAGGATTGAGCGAATTAGAAAATCTAAGAATCCAAAAGGTTCTTTCTGGTCATCAACATTCTGATTATATTATGGCGCCTGTTATTTTAAACGAAAAGTTTTCACAAAATAGAGTTATTGAATACTTGAAAAGCAAAGATATTGGTTCTAGAGCTATTTACACCAAGCTTTCCTATCAACAACCTTGCTATTTAGATCTGTCAAAGTGGCATTTATCAAGAGTTATTGATTATCCAGATTATTCAAAAATTAAATGCTCAAACTCCGAGCTTGTAGCACAAAACCACTTTGAAATCCCAATGGTTACGTCATTAACAGATGAATCTATTAACTATATAATTGAAACTCTTAGTGAGTTTTTCGATTAAAACAGTTGAAATACTAATTTCTTTCTCTTTTTACCATATTTTTACCTAATAAATGGTCAAGGATTCTTTCGAAAAGCTTTTTTGACTATAGTGAGAATAATTAATGAGCATAATGAGTGATATTGGTAGTGATGATTTTCCTCTATACATGTCTTCAGTCAAAGTTGAAGAAACTGACAAAGCAGAAATTGTTGTAATCTATGAGGGAGATGGAGCAGGAATCGATAACGTCTTACTCATAGGTAAAAGTAATAATTTACCTCAAGACATATCAAAAGCAACTCTATTCTTAAAAGAAGATAAAGCAGGGAGAGCAGCATATAAAATTACATTTCCTATTTGGGAGGATGGTTCCTTTCAAGCAGTAGTTGAAAGAGAAGGAAAATACATCTACGAGCCAGGTGAAGCTCATAACATAGTCTTCCGTGGTCGTGGAGTATTTCTGGATCTCCGTAAAATTTTCCATTTAAAAAAGGAGATAGAAAAACCAAAGAAAAAGACTAAGAAAAAAGCGAAAATAGTTATCGAGGAATCTATTCCAAAAGAGACTGAGATAAAGCAAACTGAACCACCCGCTTATGATGATTACAACATGTTATCTCTCAAACCAAAAGATTTCAGAATTTTTGGACCCGAACTTAAGGGTAATTTAATTCAAGCACTTGACTATCTTGAAAATGATAAAAGCCAGTCAATGGTCTTCGATAATGTTATCCTACCAGACTTAGCCAGATCACTGAAAATTTGTATAAATGAGGAGCTAAGAGCATCAGTTTATGATGTCTGTTTTCCAGTAATTATCTTCATCGAAAAAGCACTAATTCTTAGTAATATGATCCACAACCAATTAGAGAAAGAGGAATCAAAAGAGAGATACAAAAGAGAGGTTGTAGATAAGATTCCAGAAGTTAGAAAGACTATACAGGTAACAGAGTTTCATCGCTCTACAGATTTAATAAAACGAGACTATGATGATGATATTCATGCACTGAAAATGCGATTTTACGAGGAAGTTTAATCAGTGCTTTGAACATTTATTTTTGTCAATTTATATTGATGATAGGCTGTTAGAACTTTTACATAACCATTTTTTATATCCGGAATATCTATTGGAGAATCAAGATCTAACTCCAGTTGGTCTATAGTTTCAAGTTTTTGTTCTGAAGAGAGAATTACAAATTTGAAGCTTTTAGCATTTATTAAAACTCTAGAACTTATTTGTTGATTCCCACGTCCCAGAAGAAAGCCTTGACCACCGATTGGTGTAAGTATAATAGTAATATCTCTTTCTTTTGTAAGTTCATATAGCGATGCTTCATTAATATCTCTATTTACTATTTTTCCATCCTCAAAGAGATCTACACCTAACAAAGTTTTTTCTATATTCATCGCTTTCATCACATGATAAACTGTGCTTCCTGTTCCTAATACAACTATTCCATTGTTAATTGCATATTCTTCCTTAAGCTCGAGTGCCATTACTTCGTATGTTTCTTCAGAGGTTATTGATGATGAGATCTTTCCTCCTTGTATTAACCCAGTTTTCTGAGGAACCATTAAGTGACCGAATAGAGTAGTGTGTACTCTATTTTCTCTAAATAATGCCTCATTCACATCCATAACATCTTCAGCAGTTATTACTAGCTCATCTGCCACAAGTTCAACCATGATTTCACCTAAATCTTGAGGATGATAGAGAAAACATCCGCTAAACATTTTTACTCCTGAAGGAATTCCCAAAGTAGGTATTATATCAGTGATTACTGATGCAACATCTCTAGCTGTTCCATCACCACCTACGAAGAGTATCAAATCAACTTCCTTTTCTAGAAAAATTTGGCAAGCTTTTTGTGTATCTTGAGCTGCAGTTCTATCTGCAGAAGGAGTGTAAATCAGAACTTTCTCGAATGGATACTCTTCCAATATTTCTGCCCCCATTGGATTATCACAGTAATAAAAGGTAAGAGGTAACGAGGTCGATAATGAAGATAGTGCTTTTTTCACTCTTTCAAAGGAATATTTTTCCCCACCCTCAAAATACTCCCATGCATCTTCAATTAAATCAGTTCCTTTCCAGCCTTTCTTTCCACCTATTCCTGCAATAGGATTAACTAGAAAACCTATTTTGAATGACACATGTTTCTGTAAAACATAGATTAGATTAAGTTTTTTATCTGACATGAATGGAAAAGAAAATAGTATCGTTACTTATCCTTTTTATCTTTCTTAATTTTCTTAATCCCCAGGTATTGGAAAACAGAGGCTATTACAGGCGATATAAGTTGCATCCAAAAGACAGTATAACCATAAGGTAGATTCCGATTTATGTGGATGAAGAGATCGTTGGACATTGTGCCAAGAACAGAATCTGTTAGCAGAGGTTCTGGTATTTGAAACACTAGATCAATTGCGAACTGTGTTAAAGGCAGGATTGCAACTAGTACCAAGAGTATAGTAATTAAAGGAAATATGAAGGTATAGAGTTTTTTTGGTTGTCTATAAGTTAGATAAACAAGGTTTCCAAAGAATAGTAAAGTTCCTAATACAAAGATTATTCCTACAACTAGTACTAAAATTAAAGTTGGTTTAAGATCATATAAATAATCAGCCAAACTATTTACTTTGAATTGTTTAAGATGCGAATATAGCTTAAAGAAATGAATTATGTCTATAGCAAAAAGGAAAGATGTTAGAAGCCAGAATATGGCAGATGTTATTCCATAAATATTTTTGGAGAAGATTCTATAATCATACCTCATTTCTCATTACCTCCAGTCTCAGCTTTTGAAGTTTTCTTAACAGGAAAATACATATTTAGTATCTTGCCTATAGATAGTTCTTTACCCAGTTTTTTCTCAAGGAGTTTCACATGGAGTTGATATGTTATAAATAAACCAGCTATTATTATGAAATAGGCAAGTACGGAAAAAGCTGAATCAATAGATAAGGTAGTGGAGTCTGCGTCTAAAAAGAACATTGGATAACCAAACATTGAAACAATCCAAATAATTCCCCACATGCTGAAAGTCAATATGAATCCACGAAATGTCCATTCTCCTATAATTGCTGTGAAGAGAAAAGTTAAGATAAAAGCAATTAAAACATAAGCAGAACCATAAATCAAAAGCAAATGCCTTTTTTTATATTCAGTCACAAACTAAAGAGAGATGAGACCGTTTTAAGTTTAACTGAATTACATAAAACAAATTAGAAAAAAATAATCTACATAGTACAGCATTTTCTGCTACAAAGTTGTACATTTCGCACATTTTTTCCTTTGAAAAATGCAAAAAAGTCAAAGTGTGATATATAAACTTATCTTTTTTTGCATCTTTTCGAGCTTTTTTGAGAAAACTATATAAGTGAAAATACACTAATATTACTACTAGAACATTAGAAACGGGTAAATTCACATTTCTAACCGATAATGTTGTATACGTATTGGCGATACATAGAAAAGTGTCCAAAACCCCGTAAGAAAGCCGTTTTGGACCTCCCAAAACTTTATAAGGGTTAACGTTAGGAAACAGTATCGCTAACAAAATTCGACTCTTAGACGACCTCTAAAGAGTAAGACAACCATTCCAGGTGGTTGAACATCAAAAAGGTGCAAAAAATGAAAAGACGAAAACTTCCACGCGGTGGAGAAGACATAATTAAAGTCTTAGATGTAAGCGGCCCTATGACTCAGAAGCAAATCCTTGGGTCAGTAAGCCAACCCGAAAGGACTGTCCGTTACGGTATTAGAAGGTTGCTTGAGAAAGGAATCCTTAAGAAAATGTCCAATTTATCAGATATGCGTAGTGTATTCTATTACTTGGATCCTGCAATACGTGACAACTTTGAGTTTCTCGTAGGAGAAACAGTTAAAGTTAGTCAAACAGCTTAAGTTTATGCTGGAGTCTTAGGCTCCGTAAATATAGGGAGTGTGAGAGGGGTTTTTTCCCTCTTTTTTTTTCTACTATTTTTTTTAATCCCATTTAACACAAATTATATTAATCTTGTAAACTTTTCTTAGCTGTAATGACCACTATTTCCCCTCCCGATGAGATTGACAATTTGTATAATGTGGTTTTATGGATGCGCTCTACAGTACAAGCTTATCAAAAAGGTACAATTAACCGCAAACTCACTTCAGGAATGGCAAAAAAAGTTCTAAGAAAAATAAAGAGCTATTTACCGACACAACAAGAAAAAGAACACAAAGAAGCCATTGAAGATCTCTGTATCTCTCTAAGTACTATTGACAGAGCAGAGGGTAGTTTTGAAAAGTTTTATTTAGATAGTCTCATAGAGGATTTGGAAAGAGTAGCTAAACTACTAGAAGAGGAGTAAAATGAGTAAAATTCAACCAGATTATAACTACAAAATTTTGTTATTAGGATCTGCAGCTGTTGGTAAAACAAGTTTAGTACAACGATTTGTTCATGATAGATTTGATGGTTCTTACCTTATGACTATCGGTATGGAACCGTCTGAAAAACACATAGATTTAGAAGATGGAACAAGAGTTGCTCTTTCTATCTGGGATTTAGCAGGGCAAGAAAGGTTTCGATTCATCCGACACACATTCTATAAAGGGGCAAGAGCAGCATTATTAGTTTATGATTTAACAAGAGCTGCAACTCTCAAAGATGTTCAAAAGTGGGAAAAAGAATTTGTAGATAATTGTGGTAAAGATGTAATCAAAGTTCTTGTTGGTAATAAAGAAGATTTAAAAAATCAAATTGCTGTTTCAAAAAAAGAATATGAGGCAGTTCACACAAAAATAAAAAGCCACTATAGCATCAGAACAAGTGCATTAACTGGAAATCAAGTAGAAGAAGCTTTCACTAATATTGCACAATTATTAGTCAATAAGTCAAAAAAATAAAATCAATTTTCTTCTGTTTCTTCTTTGATTTTTTCTTCAGAATCTTCAGCTAATTCTTCATCATCAAAGAAAAGCATACTATCTAGAACTGCATCTAGCAAAGGTCTTTCTGGTGGAGACATTGAGCCTGTTACTGAATCAGCAATTCCTATATCCAAGGAAGAAAAATCTGCTTTGGAACCTCTAGGTCTTTGTGTGATTACCCCTGTAGATTGTATTCTCTCAATCATGCTTTTCATTGAAGAGATATCTTCTTTCAACTCCTTAAAAACAGTAATATCTTCAAGTTTCTCAAGTAATTTATCCACTTTTTCAATTTCTTTCTGGGTTTTTTGTTCAAATTTCTTACCATTCTCAATGATTCTAGCTAATCTACCATCCGTAACAGGAGAATTTATCCCAGAAACCGTTTTCACTCCTCTGGAGACTGTTGACGCTATCTGTATTCTAAAATCATCCAATGAGCCAAACATTTCCTTATGATGTGCCTTGATAGACTCTAAAACTGCTTTATCATTATTCCCATAGTATGAAACCAAATCCTGCAACATATCGAAGAACTCAAAAGGAATGGGAATTTCTATAATTCGAGCAACTTTTTGAGTTTTATGTTCATCATACATTAAGATAGCCTCAAGACAAAGCGTTCTTGTCTGTTATGTTTTGTTTTGGTTATTTAAAGTATTTTTTGGCAAGAGACTTAATTCAAAGTGACAAAAATTAAAATTAATAAAAGAAGAAATTTAAAAACTCAAAAGGTAAGATATCTCAATGAATACTGGAAAAAAAACAATTCTAGCTTGTGTAGCACACCCCGATGATGAAATTGGGTGTATAGGTACTTTAGTTAATCATGTTGAGAAGGGAGATAAGGTTGTGCTGGCTTGGACAACTAGTGGAGAGATGGCTTCACATTTCAATGGTATGTCTTTTTCTGAAGTGAAAGAAATCAGAGAAAAACAAGGGAAAGATGTTGGGAAGATAATTGGCTGTGAAACTCTTTTTCTAGGATATGGTGATACATCTGTGAGAGCTACAAGAGAAAGTGCACTTAAAATGGCTAAAGTGATAGCTGAGGTCAAACCAGATGCAGTAGTAACATGGTCAATGAATACAAGACATCCAGATCACAGAGGAACTGCTCAAATACTCTATGATGCAATCACATATGCACGTATTCCAAAAATAACAGAGCCGTTAGATCCTTATAGACCTCCACTTCATATTCCAATCTTCATGTATCATGAGGAAATATCACCTTTACCTACGATCTACATTGATGTAACCCCCTCTTTCGAGAAAGTTAAGGAAGTAGCCAAACTTTATGGAGATTTCTATAATTGGCAACAAGTTGATGATTGGTTAGATGTTAATCGACGATTCAATGGAATGAAGTGTGGAGTAAAATATGCAGAAAAATTTAATGTTTTATCTAGATTCCTACCTGTTGAGAAACATTTACCTATAAACAAATCTTAGGACTGCTTTAAGTGATAAAAAAATAAGTTTAATAACTTGATTCCTTGCTTTGTGATGAAGATAGCCAATGACAACTGATGATGAACTGGAGAAAATTAAGCAAAGAAAAGCAAAAGAATTAATGCAAATTGCTGAACAAAGAAAACAGCGAATGGAAGAGTTGAAAGAAGCAGAAGAATCTCCAGCAAGTATAGAAGAGAAAGATAAATTAGCGTTATTGCAATATTTTTTAGCTCCAGATGCTTATGATTATTGGATTAATCTCTATGAGAATCTATCTAAAAAACCAACTGCAGAAACAATTTTCAAAAACGTGTTATATATGATTAAGATTGGTTTTCTTGAGGGGAAACAGATATCGAGATTAGGTGTCAAAAAGCTAGAAAGAGAGATAGAAGGGATTCCTTCCTCTATAACAATAAAAAGAAAGGGAGAGAAGGAAAAGAAGACAGCTTATTAATTTTCCAAAACTTCAAACTTTTGCATATTCAAAAAACGTAGAATAATTTGGTAAGCTTTAAGAATGAATATGTTAATAGAAATTTAGAAAGATTTAGGTGTGAACAAAAGTGAGAATAACTGTAGTAACAGCAATTGGTGGAGGAAAAATAGATTTAGATGTTGATCCACATTCAACAGTTGCTCAATTAAAGAGAGAAGTTGCTAAAAAGAAGAAAATTCCTGCTAACACCGTCATTATTGTTTTCCATGGTAAGCAACTTGATGACAGTGAAATACTAAAACAAACAGGAATGATGGATGGCGATAAATGCTATCTGATTGCTAGAACTAAAGGTGGTCTTTAGTTTTATCTAACTACTTCTTTTAAATTAATTTTCTTTCATAAAAAGCTCTTTTTATAGATTTTCTCGTTGTTTTCAGTGTGATAGTAAAAAGAAACTTATATCAGTTCTTTCTATATGAGTCATTCAAGGAGTTCATTAAATGGATGGAGATGAGCGCTACTCAAGACAACAACTTATTCCAGGATGGGATCAACTAAAACTTGACAATAGTTCTGTTGTTCTAGTGGGAGTTGGAGCAATAGGGAGCTATGTAGCAACTGTACTTGTCTCTTCAGGAATAGGAAAACTTACGGTCATTGATTTTGATACAATTGAAGTCTCGAATCTAAATCGACAATTATTGTTTAAAGATGAGGATGTTGGTAAATCAAAATCAGAAACAGCTGTACAAAGGTTGAAAGAAATAAATCCCAATATTGAAATTGATTTTTATCATAAAAAGATGGAGAATATTTCAGTATCGGTTTATGAGCAAACAAATGTTATAGTGGCTTGTTTAGATACTTTTATTGGAAGAAGATGGATCAATTCGATGGCTATTCGAGTAAAAAAACCACTTGTTATGGGGGGTATGTTTGCTTTCTTGGGTAATGCACAAGTAATTATTCCTTATGAAACAGCGTGTTTTGAATGTCAGCCTTTGGTACCAGACGAAGAGTTAGCTCAAGCATGCTCTCCATTTGGGGAAGAAAGGAAAAAAGAGAGAAAAGAAATTGATGCAGAGCCACCATTACCGGCTGTTGCTACATTATCATCAATTATTGG
>JAUWJS010000003.1 GCA_030607575.1 Candidatus Heimdallarchaeota archaeon
AATTCGATGACTTTGGAAAAGGAATCTGTTGCTTGTACAAAATCTTGTTTTGCTTCTAGAGTCTTCCCTAGTTGAAACCAAGCTTGTAAGTTTTCTTCATTGATTTTAGTTGCTGATCGAAAATAATCTTCAGCTCGATCATAATTGTCTAGATCTAAAAAAGTATCACCAATTTGCATGAGAACTTTTTCATTTTTTGGGTCGAGTTGCTCAGCTTTCATTAGATTGTTCCAGCTCTCAATTTCATTTCCCATCTTTTTGTAAATAGTTGACAAAATACTATAAACAGTAATATTTTCTTCATATTCAAGGAAATTTGTAAATGCCTTAGTTGCATCAAAATATTCCCCTATTTCATAATATAAATCTCCAATTTTATTCCAGAGAAGGTATCTTTTAGGATCTAATTCACATACTTTCTTCCATGAGATGAGAGCTTGATTCCAGTTCTTCAAACTATAATAGACATCTCCAAGAAGTTCTAATGTTTTTAGATTCTCAGGATTGATTTCAATTGATCGATTAAGATAATTGAAAGCAAGTTGTGAATTACCAGCTAGATGATAGATCTTTGCAATGAAATTAAGAAATGAAACTTCATTTTCATAAGAAGAAACTTGTTTTTCCAAGAGCTCGATAGCTTCCGCAATCTTATCTTTTTCAATCAATCTTTCAGCTTCATCAAAGATAACGGTTAAATCATTTTCTTCGAACATCAATATTTAAACAGAAATCTTCCCTTAAGAATATTGCGAAATAATGTTTTCTTTAGAAGAGAAGTACAGAAAATTTTAAGTTCAACATAGGATTTAGTATTATAGATGTTTCAGGTTATTGCTAAAAGGGATGATGAAAAAGGATATCAGATTTCAATTTCAGATTTACCTGCAGAAATATCAAAGGATTCTATCGTTTTCATGCCTGAATTGTCTACAAAACAACAGCAACACACAAAATATGTTTCAAAATATACTCATACAACAGGTAATGTGATTGTGAAACTTGTTAGAAGTGATGGTTTTGATCCTTTCGGAAGACCAAAGTCATTATCTCACAGTTTGGTTATTCCTTCTGAGGAATATAATACCCATTCTTTACTTTATTACACTTCTCCCCTTTATCTCACACAGTTCTTCGATGATATTAATCGAGAGGATAAAATTATTTCTCCAGACACATTCAAAAATACGGAAAATAGAATTCTAGAAAAAATAGACTTAACCTTGCTGAGAGAAATAGTTGCAGCAGTTATGATCGAGCCAAGAGTTACACTTTTGCCTGATTTAGATTCAATGGGTGTTCTTGAGCTCTCAAGCTTAATAGACAAAGTCATACCTTTCGAAGCTTCTTATGACTTCTCACTGATAACCTATTCAGACAAAAGCTGCAATAAATTCCTTGTTCATAATGTCATATATTTCTTCAGCAAGGATCAGAAGATAAAGGGAGGAATCAGCTTAAGAAATGTGAGTTCTAAAGTCAGGAAAATAGCTAAAGAAGAATCTAATTATCTTAACAATTTAATTGAAATGATTATCAAAGAAGAGTATGAACAAATCTTGGAAGAACATGCTAAATGGGTAATTGGAAAGTATTATAATGACCATAAAGATTTACAGAAGTTATTTACCAAAAGATATCAACTAGATATCCCCTTCTCAAGGAGAAATAAGTTTCATGCTCGACTTGTTAAATCTCTAGCTTCTTTTTATGGTTGAGTATAATTATTGTCATCTAGCTATGCTGTTATTTCAGTATTCTTTTTTTTGAAAAAAGATAAAAAATCCTTACTGAAAAAGCAAAGGATTTAAGGATCTGTTCCTGAAGTAGATATTTTTTTAGTCCTATTTGGAAGAGTATTTTGAACGAATTTCTTCAAAAGCTTCTTTACATTTTTCCTCAGTTAGATTAGAAATTGCATATTTCATGTTTTGACTTATTCTGTTTATTAGCTCCAGTAATTTTGTTTTAAGCTCTTCAACAGACATGCTAGAGTAAAGATATTTGAAACCTCCTCTATCTAGGTTTATCTTCGTCTTTCTAACAACACCGATACCCATCAATCTCTGTATAGATCTTGAGATTGTTGCCCTGTCTTTTGGGATGATTTCAGTAATCCCCTTTATATCAACAGGTTGGATGTTCTTTATACACATCATAATCTCTAATTCATTTTCCGACAATGCGTATGCGGCTTTGATAATTTCAAAACATGTAATTTCTTTAGAATCAAAAGAAGAAAGAGGGAAGGTCATTCTAATCAACTCAGAAAGTATATGTTACATCTGCTTCCAAAGATTCTGTAACTAAGTACATTCCACCAACAATATCATCGACTTCATCAATCAAATCTTCGCGAGTAAGATTGTACATATCTAAGACTGGACTGCAGACATATATCTGAACTCCAGCTTCTTTTGCTTCTTGAATGGTTTCAAGCAAAGTATTTTCTTTACCGATTGCTTTTAGCTTATCAGGTACTCCTTTCTTCATAAGTAAACCTGCTGACATAGTATAGATCATCTTAACTTCAGCTTCAAGTAAAGATGCTAGGGTTGCTAAATGAAGAGGGGGTTCCAATCTGTCTTTGAACTCTTCTCCATGAGTCACTAAAAAAATAATTTTTTGAGTTGACAAGATTAACACCTACATATACAATGTAATATCAGCTTCAGAAGCGAACTCTAAGAATGCTGCAGCGCCACCAACTTCACATTCATTAATAAGTTGTTTTCGCTTGATCTTCATGACATCCATGGTCATTTGACATGCAATTAATTTGGCACCTGCTTCAACAGTTAGATCCATGAGCTCTTGAAGTTTAGCAACATTTGCACCTTTCATCCAGCTTTTCATCATCATTGTAGCCATACCTGTCATACCTGGTAATATACCAACAATTTGTGGTATCGGCATTGGCATTGCTGTTTCACCAGCTGGAGTTACTTTCAATTTATTCAATTTATTCTTCTTTAACATATTCAAACCAAAGAAAGTAAAGAAGATACCTACTTCATAATCCATTGCAGCTGCAGTTGTAGCCAATATAAGTGGAGGATAAGCTCCAGGAATATCAGCTTTTGAAGCTATAATGGCCAATCTTTTCTTTTTTTCAGACATATTTAATTCCTCATTATTTTGTTTTTTTGATTATATAGCGAAAAATCCCGTTTTCTGTAGATTGATCTGCTAATTCATGTCCAGTAGAATTGGTCCAAGCTTTGAAGTCTGCAACTGATCCAGGATCTGTAGATAGAACTTCCAAAAACTCTCCAATTTCAATATCTGCTATTGCTTTTTTTGTTTTCAGAATTGGCAGAGGACAACTAAGATTCTTTGCATCTAGTGTTTTTGCGATTTTTATTTCAGACATTTTTTTTTCACCTTACAAATAGCCTTTGATTAAGGCTTTAAAATATACAATTTTGAATGATCTTTTGAATAATCCATATAGTAATAGATTGTGTAAACCAATTTTTATTGGTGGATGTTTATAGTTGAATACTAACAATAATGATCGACGGAAAGAGGTTACGACAAAACAAACAGTAAAGCCATTATATTTCTTGGTTGGTTCCTTACCGTCTATTTCAAGTAAAAGATTTTTTATTAATGCAGATGATGCAAAATGAGCAGCTGCTCCTGATTTGGAGATTGGTATATCTGTGCAATCACCAATAGCATACATATTATCTTGATTTTTTACTTTGAGTGTAAATCTATCTGCAGGAACAAAACCTTCTCTATCTCCTAAACCAGATTCAATAATTACTTTGTTACCTTTATGCGGTGGAATAAGTACTAAAAGATCGTAATCAATCTCTTCTCCTTCAAGAGAAATAATTTTTTGATTGTTTTTATCAACAGTCTCATAATTAAAAAATTCACCAAATTCAATTCCTCGTTCATCAAAGTACTTTTGAATCTTTTTAGATACTCGGGGTTCAGGATATGGACGCATAAGTGGATACAAATATTTTATCGTTGTTTTATCTCGTAGATTCTTTTGTCTAAGAAATTTATCTAGTACGAAGGTAAATTCGGCGGGGGCAGGAGGGCACTTATATGGTACTGTAGTAGGAGATATTACAATTGTACCTCCTTTGAAGTTTTTTAGAGCTTCTTGGAGCTTTTTTGTAGCATCTAACAAGTAGAAATGATGTATATTGTCTTCATCATAGGCATTAACGGTCTCTATATCCATTTTAGCTCCTGTAGCTAAAACAACATAATCATAATGAAGAGTATCTTTGTTAGCTAAAGCGATAGTTCTCTTTTCTGAATCAATTTTTAGTGCTGTTGTACGTAACCAATTTACTTTGCCACTTAAAACCTTATTAACAGGTTTAATGAATTTTTTTTGTGGAGTGTTTTTAAATCCCCAAAAAACGAATTGAGGTTCATAAATATTGATTTCTTTAGGTTCAATTAAAATTACTTGGGCATCCTTTCTGCGCAACTTCTTTACTAATTTATTAGCAACGGAAATTCCAGCAAAACCGCCTCCAACAACCACGATGTTTTTCATTGATTATTCCTCTAGTGTAGTTTCTTAACGATATATTTGTCGTGATCTTCTAGGTTGATAATTTCAACTAATTCATGTTTTGCTTTCTTAAGCCATGCAGGAACATCAGTACGGGTTCCCTCATCAGAACTAAGAAGAGCTATATGCTCGCCTACTTCAGCTTGACGAATCATTTTAATCAATTCCATCATTGGGCCAGGGCAGAAGGATCCCCGCGCATCTACTTCTATTGCTATTTCATATTCGGTCATGCACTCACCGTTGTTTTCGATTATGACACGTCAATGCACATCCGCTTTTAAGCATTTGCTTTTGTATACAATGTTGTTCTGTATATTTCTCATGAATGATACTCAGGACCTATTCGTGAATAGAGAAATTAATAAAGTCTAAAGCTCATCTCAAAATGATGAACAATAGAGTTAAAGCCTATTCATTTTTCATTATATTTTTGATTCTCAACTCACAAAGCCTTACACAAATGATCTCTTCAGCGTCTGTTTTTCATAGAGTAAAAGGCGATGATTCTGTTGTTTATAGATGGATATGGGAGGAGCTAGAAGGTGCTCCTGGAGCAATTAACGGTGATGATGTTGTTTTTTGGGGAGATGGATTAGGTCCTTATCATAATTATACAGAGATATCTTCAAAATTGATTAACCTTAATTCAACATTTCCAGAATTCATTGATTTATTTTCAATTGGTCAAACCTGGCATGGGAGAGAAATTTGGTGTGTTAAGCTTACTAATGAAACAGTTACTACTTCTAAAACAGAATATTACATTGTGGGTGAACATCATGCTCGTGAGCTAATTTCAGTTGAGAACTGCTTGTATTTTATCGATAAAATCATCTATGAAACAGGTTTTGGTCTGTATGAAACTCTTCTTTCTTCTACTGAAATTTATGTTATTCCTATGCTCAATCCAGATGGTCTATCAATCATGCATTTTTATCCAGAACAAAGAAAGAACCTTAGACCTATTGATGATGATGGAGATAATGTTACTGATGCTAATTTAGATGGCTTTCTTGATGATGAACTGGAACGAATATATTTCTGGAATGATACTACAAATATATCAGAAATATTGCTAGAAGACCTAGATGGTGATTTATCAATAGCAGAGGATTTACCGGGGGGAGTAGATTTAAATCGAAATTATGGTGCATATTGGAATGGATCTGGTTCTTCTCCTGATGAAATTGATCCGCTATATAGAGGACCAGAATCCTTCAGTGAAAATGAAACTCAAGCTCTTCGTGGTTTTATGCAGCAACACTATTTCAATTTTGCTTTAAGCCTTCATAGTGGTATTAGAGCTATAATCCCACCTTGGGGCTACAATGGTTCTCTACCTTCAAAAGATGAAGCAGAATTTAATGCTCTACTGTTTCAGCTTAAATCCTTAACACTTTTTCCGTATTGGAATGAAACTGCAGGTTATCTAGCAAATGGTGCATGGGAGGATTATAGTTATCTTTATCATGATATTATTTGTTTCACTTTGGAAGTTTATGAAGCCATCTGGAATGGTTATTACTTTGATTACTTCAATCCCTCAGGAGATGGAATTCTCAGTAACTGTGAAAATGTATTTAATGCTCTAGTTTTCATGGCGGAAGGTCCTCAATTAACATATTCAAACAGCTTACCATCAATCACGGTTACAAATCCTCTAAGTCCCAACCAAGTATTCGAAAATTATACTATTAGTTGGTCAATGTCAGATGAAGATGATGACAGTTTGAATTGTTCTGTAATGGTATCCCCTGATGGATATGATTGGACTGTATTGGCAAGCAATCTTTTTAACGAAACAAGTTTCCTCTGGGATGTTCATGATTTTCAACCCGGATCTTACTATCTCAAAGTTGCAGTTTCTGATGGACAAAATTGGATAACAGATACTAGTGAAATAAGATTAAATGTTAACAAAGAAGCTGAAAGATCCCAATTTGGTTTCTGGTTATTAGCAATTCTGTTTGGAGGGTTAGCTACAATCTTCATATTCTTCAATATCCGTAAACAAAAAGGTGTTAGTAAAGTATGGGGAGGGGAGCTTTACGAAGATGAACCAGTAAAAGAAGGTGAAAAATAGTTTTTTAGTATGTGTAGCTAGCAAATTTTTTAAATTAAGTAAATAAGATATATTAGAGGAAAGGGTCAAAGGGGTTTCAAAATGCATGATCCATTGTATGTATCACTGAAGTATGTAGTGGCAGCAGCTCTATTCTTAGGCTTTTTAGTTGCTATTTTCTTTGGGCGAAAAAGACAAAATCCCTTCTATATTCCTTGGTCTGTTTTTCTGCTTACTTTTGGTTTATTTCAAGTCATGGACGCACTAAATAATCAATTTGGAGTGTTTCAGAGAATCGAGGATGGATTACCTCCAGTAGGTAATGATACCTTGCTCTTTCGCATTCTTAACATTACTCAAGCCCTAGCAATGATATTTCTTCTTGCAGCAAGTTTAGAACAATCAATGATTGTACCACCAAGAGCAAGTAGAATTATTGCAGCAAGTTTAACTATTTTAGTTCTGTATTTCATTGTTATACCTTTGGAAGACACTCTTTTCAGCTTTGGAACTCTCACAATTTTAATATATAATAAATTAACTACGGAATTCTATGGTTTCATTTTTGGATTCATTGTTATATGTAGTGCTTTGTTATTGGTTCCAGTTTTTATTAGATATGTCAAACTATCAGTAATTTCAAAGAATAGAAGGATAAGATGGAAAGCTTACATTACTCTACTAGTGTTTTTGATGTTGATCGGGTTAGCCTTTCTAATGACTGTCCGAAGAAAAGTGAGTGAAAATGGGTTGAATGAAAATACTTTTGATCTTTTTGAGATAATTTACTCATTTGTTGTAGTATTACTTATAGTAATTTATCAGAGCCAATCCGTTTCCCATGGTATTGAAACAATTCTAGTCGTTGATAAAGAAGGCAATCCTCTCCTAGGTTATTCTCCCTTTAGAAGGAGTAGAATCTCTTTTGAGGAGAAAATCATTGCCGCCTCCGGATATCTTTCTGGTCTTTTTCATTTCATCCAAAATTATGTGGCAACTACAGAAAAAGAAGAATTCAAAGAAATTAAAACTACTTCGTCAACTCTCTCATTTTATGCTGGAGAGAAAATCTTTATGATTATTCAAACAAAAATCTCTGGCAACCGACTAGATAAATCAGCTAATATAACTCTCGCAGAATTAGACAAGTTCTTAGCTGATTTTGAAGCAAACAAATTACCAACAGAAAAACAAGTTGATGAGATGATTAATCTGTTAGAGAAAAACTTCTATTTGATTGCTTAATTCACGCACTAAAACTTATATCCTAAAAATCATATACTTCATTAATGTTATCCATTGCTTTTGTTCTAGGGACTAGACCAGAAATAATCAAATTAGCGCCAGTTATCCTAGAAGTTGAAAAAAGAAAGATTAAGCATACTATTATCCATACCGGACAACATTATGATAAGAATCTATCGGATGAGATGTTTGATTCATTAGATATTCGCAAACCTGATATCAATTTAGACGTTAGAACAAAAATTCCACATAAACAACTTAGTGAGATAATAGCAAAAATCGGAGAAACTATTTTGGAATTGAATCCCTCTATTGTACTGTCTGTAGGAGACACCGTAAGTGTACTAGCTAGTAGCTTGGCTTGCATTCAAAATGAAATTCCCTTTGGTCATATTGAAGCTGGTTTACGGTCATATGATTTTACAATGCCTGAGGAAATAAACAGAAGATTGGTTGATCATATGTCTTCGATACTGTTTGCTCCATCAGAAAGAGCAGTCCTTAATTTAAATTATGAGGGAATAGATCCTAAAAAAATTTATCATACAGGAAACACAGTTATTGATTCCATAAGAATATTTAATGAGTTAATTCATGAGAAAAAGACAGATTCAGCTGATAATATATTAGAAGAAATCAAAGAACCTTATATTTTAACAACAATTCACAGAATAGCAAATGTTGAAAACAAAACCAATCTTGAAGAAATTGTAAAAACATTAGTTAGTTATAATGAACACTCAATTGTCCTCCTCATTCATCCAAGAACAAGGAAGAAACTGGAAGAATATGATCTTTTACAACAGTTGAGTCAAAATAGAAAAGTTCATCTTTACTCTCCTGTTGAATATCTTTCACTATTAAAACTGTTGAAACATGAAAGATGTTTGTTTGTGCTGACTGATTCAGGTGGATTACAGGAAGAAGCTTCGTTGTTAAGAAAACCATGTATCACTATTCGTCCTAATACGGAAAGACCAGAAACTGTTGAACATGAGATTAACTTCTTGGTAAAAACGGCATCTTCCCAAATAATAAAAAAAATAAAACAGGTTCTTTCTGAGGATTTTGAACATAGATTTAATTCATTTGGTTCTCCATACGGAAAGGGATATGCTAGTCAGAAAATAATCGATTTAATAGAAGCAAATTATAAGATTCTTTCCCATAAATCACCAGAAAATTATAGATCTGGTTCAAAATCATTTTACATTTTAGAATTAGGCACATCTATGGAAAAGGAGGCTATTGAAGAACAATTTCAGTGCCAATTAATTTCTACGTTTGATGAAAATGGTTATCCTAAATTGATTAAGGATAAACTGAAAAAAGGGGATAGAGTTAGGATTTTGAGGGATTAACCTACCATTCTATTGTATCCAATGCCTTTAGTAGAACTCTCAAAGCTGCGAATGTGGCTAGTGTCCAGAATCCTGCAAGAATTATTTCTGATTTAATTTTGTGAAGGAATCTAGGGACTATATTTGCTGTAATGATAGCTCCTGCTGCCATTAGAAAAACAATATCCCATTGAATAGACGCAGCAGCGAATGTATCGGGTCCAAATATATCGAATGACCTAATGAGAACTGCAAAAGGAGTAACAAACAGAATTACAAATGTTGATGTAGCTGTTGCAATTCCAGCTGGAATACCTATAGCCATAGTGAGTATTGGGACGTAAATTACTCCACCACCGAGTCCAAGAGTTGCTCCAACAAACCCTCCTACAATAGCAATGAAGATTCCTGGGATAAGCTTTGCTCTATAATTGAACTTAACTCCCCTTTTATCTTCAAAATTTCTATAAAAAACTGTCTTTTTCCACCAAGGTCTTTGCATTTGTTCTTTGTCACAATCTTCCTCTAAACAATCCTCAATATTCTTTACTAACCCTTTTCGCTTCTTATTCCAGGATATGAAAATTGTCACCATTTTATATAGAGCTATTGTAATCATTGTTGCTCCAAAAATAATCTGAAAAACATCCTTATTAACATCTTGAGATGCTAGCCATTGTGAAAATAATGCACCTGAAATAGCTCCAGGTAATGCAAAAATCATAAATCTAAAAGCTAAACTATAGTCTATTCTCTTTTCTCTAACATAGGAAAAGGAGCCACTAAGTGCAGTGAAAATAATTACTCCCAAAGAAGTAGCTGTAACAGTAGCTCCAAGAAGATCTTCATCAAAGCCTATTTTAGGTAATAACAGCCATTTAAAGGCAATTAGCAATATTGGTACATTCAATAATCCTCCCCCTATACCAAATGTTGGGGAAACAGCACCACTTAGGAGTCCTGCGGCAAAAAGTGCAAGATACACCCACCAAGGAAAAAATTCGAACAACAAATATTAGCACCTTCTTATTTGAAACTCAAATAGAAGAGTTATTTAAAACTTTAATGCAAGAACAAATTTAGTTAGTAGCAGAAATGATTTTAAACTACTAGGATATGCATGAAACAATGAGTTTAGACGATGAATCCTCTTTAGCTGAGCATTTTCTTTCACTTATAGAAAAGAAAACTATCTGGGAATTAGATATGATTTGTTCAATACTAAATATTAATGTTGAAGACTTCATAGGATTTATAAACAAATTTCCAATGGCTTATGGATTATCAGTACAAGGTAAGAAGCTCTATATTACTCCAGAACTAGTGAATGATGCAATAGAGGAGGTTAAACAATCATTTGTAGACTGGTATCAACGAATTGCTCCAGATGGATTTTCTCAAGTTGTTCAAGCATCAATTCAAAAAAGAAGTGAAGCTGTTCTAAGTGATACTCCCGAGAGGGTCTCATCTAAAATCAAAATTTCTGTATATGGAAACAATCATGTTGTAGAACATGTGTTAAATGAATTTCTTTCAAGATTGGGATTACAACCTTCTTTCGACTATACTGGAGGATATGAGCCTATTGATTTTCAGAAAATTATTGGAAATGATATTTATAATTGTCAGTTTATGCTGATAAACTACAATAGAGATATGCTCTCCTTGGCTGATCTCTTATTTGAGATGCCTGAAGCGTTTTTATTCATCTTTAACCCTCTAGATAAATTACAAATTGACAGATTAGTGAAAATGATTAAGAATTTAATCTCAAAGCGAAAAAAAGACCTCTTTATCACTTTTCTTGCAAGTGTCAAATCAGATGTTTCTAAAGAATCTTTAAGTGATGTTGCAAAAACTCTCTCATACTTAGTTGAGTATCTAGAAGAAAAACCTCATTTCAAAGTATCTTTTGCTATTTTATCATCTACTAATCAAATTGAGAGAAAAATTTCTGATCTAATACAATCTGCTAGAATGTTATTTTGATTTTAATTTTGTTTTAGGTTTAGGTTTAGGTTCAGGTTTTGAGAGATATTTTTCTTCAAGATGATCTGCAAGTTTAGGATAATTTCTGAATGCAGGAAATAATTGATAAAAACCTGCGGCAAGAAATAAAAGAAACATGCCTGAAAAAGCCATACCTATGTAATTTAGGACTTGAATAATAACTAAACTTAATGAAAAAAACGTAACAATAAAACTAGTTACATATAGAATGTATGCAACTGCTTGAATGAGAAATGCGATGGAAATCAATGGAAGAGGATTTCGTGGCATAAGTTTTCTGATAAACGCTGTGACAAGATCTTTGTAGAAAAAATAAAAACCTGTAGCTAGAGTTATACAAGATAAGATTAAGATGGCATTACCTATGTAAACCATAACTAAACTTGTTATCCATCGAGTAAGAATCAAAACCAACTGAGCTATGAATAAAGCAGCACTACCACCAATTATTGTAAATGCCGCGATTTTCCCTTTTTCCCATTTAACTACTGGGTCATATGTCAAGTTATAAATCCCCCAGCTCATTCCAACGAAGCCTAGAACAATTGGAATATAGAGAAGATGTGAGTCCATCCATCCAGGTAGGATCGTATCTAGAAACAATGCTGTAAGCGCAGCAAGAAGACCATAAAACAAAAACACCATTACTGAGCTATTTAGAATGAATTTTGAATGCTGTTGACGATTTATTTTACTCACCTTTTATTTTGCTTTTTGGTTCAATAGTTTTCTCAGTTTCTATTGCGTTTTCTTGTTCTTCATGTTGATCTTCAACTACATATCCCCCCACCTGTATCATGTTCGTAATCGATGCTAAACCAAAAAAACCTAATATTATTAGAAATGCTGCTAACAAGAAAAGTGATAATGAGAGGTTTAGGATCCATAAGTCTAGTGACGAAGGATAAATTAGGATATTATACCAGTTAATAATAGAAGGAGCTAACAGAATACTCATTCCAAATGGAATATACCATTGCCCCTTTCTAGGGATATAATCATTTTTGTAAAGGGAGTCCAAAGTAAATTTGAGAAAGATAAACCCAACAGTAATTACTAGATAATAAGTTACTAGAAAAACTAAATTGAAGTATATGAAGGGTTTTGTATTCCAAACAACCTTAATGCTTACATATGACAAAATTATTCCAACAATTTCAATAACTGATGATATTATTAGAAAAATGCTTGCTAGTTTCCATTTTTCTACTTTCATCAATGATTTTCCAAGTCTAATCAAACCTATTGAGAAAAGTATTAGTGTAAAATCAAAAGCAGCATCTATAATTACTACAATAATAAGATTAAATTCTGCAAATAATAAATTACTTGCTACTCGCAACATCTGTATTATTGTTAATAACCAAGCACTATAGACTAAATGTTTGGCTATATCGATTCTATCACTCAATTTACTAACCCTTCTTCAGATATGGATTAGTTTCTCCGCAATCACCGCAGAAAGTTGCATCATCATCTAGCTCTAGACCACATTTAACACAAAACATCTTCTTTGGCAAAGTAGGATCTTCAATTAATATCTCTTCAATTGGTTCTTGTGTTTGAGAAATTGGTTTAGCTGGGGGTGGTGGAGCAAGTCCTCCGAATAATCCTCCCCTTCTACCTAGCATTCCTCTTCCTTGTTGTCTGGCTTCAGCCCGTTGAGCTTTAGCTTCTTCTATTCTTTGAAATAGCTCTTCAGGGATTTTATCCAAAGTTGCAAAAGCTCTTCGTAAATACCAGAAACCTAGCACAATCATGACAAGATTCCCCATACTAAAGAAGTATTGAACCCAGAGAAGAATTTGGTATCCTTCTACAATTAAAAGCTCTTCACCTACATAATACGCATAGGTTTCTTGAGGAATAATAGTCTCCACAGTTAAATAAATGAATAATAGAGCAAAACCTATAGGAAGTGAAAGTTGGCCTTTATAGATATTTCTTCTTTGAATCGCATAACTATCAACAGCTTTTTTGAGTTGATAGAACCCAAAGGTGAAAGCTCCTGCTGAAACAATGAATGTGATATTTACAGGTAGTTGTCTAAGGGGATCTGGACTAACCAAAACTCCTAGTGAATAAAAAATAGCTAATATCTTTGATACAAGAAGAACTATAGCTGCTAAACCAACTATTAAACTTGTAAAGAATATGATTTTGTTTTCTTCTTCCTTATGGAATAAAAATAAACCATATGCTAACCATATCAATGCTAGGCTTTGTAACAAATTAAGCGCAATGTCGATATAAACGATTGCAGGTCCACTACCTAGTAAATAAATAAACATACTTACCATCATTGTTAAAACATAAATCAAAGATGAATTTGTAATATGTTTTCTGGTTGTATTTTTTATACCTGTTTCTGGTTGTAGTTCTATTTCACCCATCATCCTAATCATACCTTATAAGTACATTATTTAAATTTGTGGAGTTATGATATTTTTGATTCGAGGAAAAAGGAAAGTATATAAGTACTCCCAAATACTCTTTTTTGATGAGACTTTCATCCTCTTTATCACTGGTAGCATGCTTGACGGCGTTCTTAAGTTTATTAACACCAGTTTTCTTTGATAAACAAGGATATGCTCTTACTTGGATTGATATTCAAGAATCTCCTCCTCTATGGATTTTTATTATTGCTACTTTCATAGTAGCTGCTCATGATATCAAATGGTTTGAAGGGATGAAATTTATTCGTAACTCAGATTTCAGATTATTTAGACTTCTTTTGGTTATTATTGGCTTTTTGATGGCTTTTGCAATGGAATTGTCTGTTAATGTTCGATTAACTCCTTACGTTTTCTGGCAGCAGAGTCTTTTCTTCCAATTACCTTACAGATCAACAGTTATGCTTCAATATAATATTCTGTATTATGGTTTTCAGAAAGCAATTGTAGAGACTGTAATATACAGAGCCAGTATAGGGTATCATTTAATTCGTCTCTGTCGATTAATTTTGATTTTTGTATTCATCTTTACTATTCTGGAAAAAAGTCCCCGAAAATCAAGGATAAAGACAGAACAAGTTTATAGGGATTATCTGGAAAAGTCTCAGCCTTGATGCAAATAGTTTTTATTTCAGTTAATTTCTTGATAAATAAGCAAAAAACAATTTGATAAGCATGTCCTCTCCTTTATTTGTACCATATATAGCATTATTAGTCCTAGATGAGACTGGAATGACTCTAAGATGCACAAACCCTATTCCTGATATCTCTAATGAAGAAATAATAGGTATTGGAAACTTCTACAGTCCTGTAGTTTCAGCATCATCTCCTCATCTAGAAATCTATGGTCCCTTACCTATTCCACATCATGAGAAATATCACTTGTTAATAGTTACTTTCAGAAAATATGATTCATTAGTTCAAGACCCACGAACCAAAGATAAAAATGTACTATCTTTTTGTCAAATACTTATTTTTTATAAAAAAGAATGTGATGAAAAGGTAAAATTTGGCCACAGTCAAATTTTTACAACTGTAGATATTTTTCTTCAAGAATATCAAGATGTTGCTGAGGTGAGAGATGAAGAGCTGCTCAAATTGAGTGAAGTGTTAATTGAAAATGTTATTCTTGATGATCAGATAAAATCTAAAAGCATTGAGGACATTGTAAGAGATATCGCTTCACGGTTTAATACAATACAACAAATATCTCATCTTTTAAACCGTAGAACAAAAATTGGAATAATTTCCTCTGATACATTATCATATAATTTGATTATTCAATCACTTTTCCACTATCAGAATATAGATTTTATCTATCAGCTGGATAGAAACGAATTCATTACAAGAATTGATACTTACTTTATGAGGATAGTTTTAACTTTGCTTTTTGATTTAGAAATGATTGAAGGTATTGATTTCTTTAGAGAAATGGACTATTATGTATACATAGCTTCTTGTGAAGAAGAGGGAAGTTGTCAAAAGCATATAGATAACATAGACACCATGTTTAAACAAGACAGAGATGCAAAAATCTTTCTTGTGACTAAAGAAAGAGCGGAGCAACTATCTTTAGAAAAGAAAAAGTACTTATTTCATGAATGTGAAAATAGGAAGAATCTTAAACTGATGATTTCAGTCGGAGATGTATTTAGAACACTTGATAATGCAATATATCTGATTCTAAGTGATATTCTGGAACTGAGAAAAATCATCTTGAGCCAGAACAAAGGATAGTATTTTCTAATCTGGAATTATAACAATTAACTGTGCATTTAACCAAACTCTGCTTCCAACAGGAGATTATGTTGTAATTCTAATATTTTTAGCAAACTTTTCCAAAATTTTGCAATTTCCTCAATCAATAAACCACAAACAAAAGGTTCAGAATTGTTTATTAATAGATGTTAAAATTCCAATGTAATGGATGATAACTACCTTTTGGTTTCAAGCAACCCCTATGTCCAACTTAGACATCAGTATCTTCCTGCTCTAAACCAAGAAAATGGAGACAAAACTATACTTGTGATACCTGGTTGGCTAGATAATATAGATGCACGAATGCCGCTTTTACAATCCTTTCAGAAAATCTCTAATGTAATAATGTACGAACCGATAGGTTTTGGAAAATCATCAGCTCCTAAAAGACGAGGACAATACAAAGTAAATAATATGGTTGATGAATTAGCAAAAATAATTTCTCATTATAAACTGGAAGGAAAAGAATTTTATCTATGGGGGAGTTGTGTAGGTGCTGCTATAGGTTATCAGTATTATATCGATAAAAAGGGACCAAAACCAAGAGCATTTTTAGTAGCTAGTCCTGAATTAAAATTCAAAACACAATGGTGGTTTAATATTCTCAATCTTCTTCCATATCCTCTATTGTGGTTTTATTATAAAGTAGTCATTTTTATCTTAAAAGCCTACTTAAAACGGAAGAGTCCTGAAGAAGTAAAAAATTTGGAATATTCACTAGGAAGATTTAATGAAACAAGCTTGTTTGTACAAATGAGAATCTTAGTAGAACTTATCCACCGCTTTGATATTCGTGGAAGAGAGAAAGAACTTGACATACCCCAACTAATTTTAATTGCAGAAAAAGATTGGCTTACTGATCCACAAAACTCTAGGAAACTAGCCAACTTTCATCCAAAATCAGAAGTAGTTAGTTTTAGGTGATGCTCATCGAATTATTGTGGGAAACGAAGATAACGTCGCTGAAAATATTGAACGCTTCATCAAGGCAATTTAGAATCTCTAATAGCCTTCTTATTTAACGAAACGAATTCTAATTCCTGTTAGCTCTGTTTTTCATCCATTCTTCTATTTCTTCAAAGAGCTGATATCGTCCTGCATCTTTGGGAATGACATGACCACCTTTGTTTATCCAAACTAGAGTTTTATCTGTTGATTTAACCATCTCGAAGATGTATTCTGCATGGTTAGAAGGAACCCCTGTATCTTTCTTACTCTGGATTACAAGTATGGGTACCTCGATTTTAGGAACCGATCTTTTCACTTCTTTAAGAAGTTTGAAAAGCTGTTTAATACTTCTTAAGGGGTAGTACCCATAGCTTTTGTGAGTTGAGAGTGATTCCAGATTTACCCATCCCTTTTCTTTTGTTTTATGCTTTGGATAAATTGAGCTTAGAAAAGGGATTGCAACAATAAAATACATTCTCCAATCTGGAGACTTATAAGGTGCAGCCATTGGTATTATACCTGCCAAATCACTATTTCTTGCTCCCAATACTAAAGTAATAGCTGCACCCATTGAGAGGCCGCAGATATATACCTTATCAAATACTGCTTTAAGTTCATTTAACTTTGCTTGTGCATAGTCTATCCATTCAGTCCAATTGGTTTTATTGAGATCATCAAGTGATGTTTCATGACCAGGCAGAGTGATATTTTCTATTGCATAACCTTGTTTTCCAAGGAATTTAGCTAAAGGTTCCATTTCAAAATGCGTTCCAGTAAAACCATGTATTAAAAGAAAGCTGATTGTAGAAATATCACTCATAAAGAAACGAATAGTAACTGATTAATAAAAATTATTGCTAAAATTGAATTTTTAGTTATTAGAGAGTAGAAAAACTCAAAAACAAAGAAGAAAATTAACTATTGTGATAGACCCTAGAATTTTCTGGACTTTAATAGGTATACTTTCCTTTCTAGTTTTCATAAGAGCAGTTATTACTATATCTCGTGGAATAAGATACGAATATTTACAAGTTTCAGGTTTTGCTTTACTTATATTATCCTTAACTCTAACTGGCTCATATTCTTATATCTACCATGTAGGAAATGAAGAAATCGTCTACTTATCACTGAGTTTAACCTTAGCTCTTCTTTCAATGATCTTAATTTTTGCGGGTACTCTATCTTCTGGTCGACGATGGATTAGACGAAGAGGGACAGAAAATCTGAATAGGTTCACCAATCTCCTTATCTTCGCTTACATCAGACATCCAGTATCTTTAGGCATGATGCTTATTTCAATGTCCCTGATATTCTATATACATTCACTGTTATCGAATTTACTAGCAGGTATTGCTTTGTTGGTTTTCATGTTTTCATCGTTAGAAAAAGACACTTTTTTCAAAGAGCTGTATGGATATCCATACAAAGTATATTCTAAAACAGTTCCAAGATTCAACTTTGTTCATGGATTGATTAAAGCGATTATTGTGAACAAAAAAGCTCAAGATGAAGATAGAGGTAACCTCTTAGATTTGTGAGAAGAGGTTACTTGTGTTTTTCTTGATCTACTTAATTATATCTGTAAGTATGGCCGGGCATATGTCAGTTATACCATCAATTGTTTCTACTTTGGACATAAAAGAAGCTAATTCATCATCATCTTCAAACCAGCATTCTAGCATGATCATGTGATCTCCATTTGAGGAATAAATTCTTAAGATATCTGTATCTCGTTTTAGTTTTTGGATAATGGATATATACCTTTGTGGCGTTGTATCAATACCTATTATGGCCTTAATTCCATATCCAAGCTTTCTAGGATTTATTTTAACTGTGTAACCCTCTATAATACCTTCATTTTCCATACGTTTAACACGTTTTCGTATAGCAGTTTCAGTAACCTCTAAATCTTTAGCAATTTCAACAAAAGTTCTACGTCCATCGACCATAAGAATCTTGATAATATCTGCATCTGCAATCTTATTTTTAAGATTTGAGCGGTTTGATAATCGAACCATTATGTTTTGATATTCAGAAATCTTTATAAGAATATATTCCTTCAACAAAATGGTGATAAAATGTCTCTTAAAGAGTATGAAGAAACTGGAAAAATCCCACTAATTAATACAAGATTTCCCAAAATGGTTGTAAACACAACTCATGGTATGAAGAAATTACCTGGTGATTATGAAGGTAAATGGCTTGTTCTTTTCAGTCATCCAGCTGATTACACACCTGTTTGTACCACAGAATTTGTTTCTTTCCAGAATCATTTTGATGAATTTCAAGCAATGAATGTTGAACTATTAGGTTTAAGTATTGATCAAGTATATAGTCACATTAAATGGGTAGATTGGATTAAAGAAAATCTGGATGTAGAAATTAAATTCCCAATAATTGCAGATCATGGGGAAGTAGCAAGACAATTAGGAATGTTACATGCAAAAGGTAGTAGTACAGTACGTGCTGTTTTCATTATAGACCCTAAGATGATTATTAGAGCAATACTTTACTATCCTTCAGAACTTGGACGAAATATGAAAGAAATAGTTCGTATGATTAAAGGATTAAAAGTTGCATCTAAGCATAATGTAGCTCTTCCTGCTAACTGGCCTCATAACGAACTTTTTGGGGATGATGTTATTGTTCCTCCAGCTGGTGATGTAGAAACAGCTAAGAAAAGATTGGAAGATAATTCTATAACTTGTCTTGATTGGTGGCTCTGCCACAAAAAGAATCCTGAATAGACAATCTATTCTTTTTTTCTTCTTTTTTAAGAAGATACTAATTTTTCTTAAGGAAATGCATATAATCCCCTAGTATATTTCACACTCATGACTGAAATAGAATACATTCAAACCAAAGATGATCCGAAGATTGAAGTGCGAGTGGCTAAATTCTATACAAAAAATGAGAAATATAAATCTCGTCATATAATAATTATTCCAGGTTGGTTAAGCACAATTGATGAATTTAATAAATTGGCCATAAATCTTTCAAATTATGGTAATATTTATTTCTATGAACCAAGAGGTTTTGGGAAATCTAAAACACCTCATAAAAAGGGATTTTTCACTCCTGATGCATATAATGAAGAGCTAGGGAACATAATTAAATCTCTTAAATTAAATGAGAAAGAGTTTATTCTTTTTGGAAGCTGTTCAGGAGCTTCTCAAGTATTTAATTACTATATTAATAGTGATGGTTTAAAGCCAGATTTAATTGCTGCAATTAGCCCTCAGGATAAGTATAAAACTCCTTTCTGGTTACCTGCTTTAGGTAGGTTACCCTCCTTTATTATGGGTTTTTTCCAAAAAATGATTATTTTCTTTCTGAATTTAATGCTGAAATTCAAAAAACCAGAAGAAACACAAAATGTGAGATGGGCTGCAAAGCAGTTGAAAGAGAATGATGCATGGTGTCTTCGAAGATTTGTATTTGAGTTTGTAATCAACTATTCTGTTCAAGGAAGACTAAATGAAATAGAAATTCCTATGTTAATGTTTGTGGGAGAAGATGATTATTTCGTTGATCCTGAAACTTCTAAGAAATTCCTAAATAATGAGAACTCAAAAATTGTTGAATTTAAAGCTAATTTCCATAGAATACAAATGGGTAATGAAGAGATAATGGCAAAGAAATTTAATGAATTTCTCCAAGAACTAGGTAGATAGAATATTTTTCAAAAACTTATTCTAAAGAAGGAAGTAAGGAAACAATAATTGTACCCATTCCAGTGTTACTTCCTATAATGGGCGATGCAAAAGTTATGAAGTCTCTATTAATTTTTCTAGCTTTCTTTAGTTTTTCTGAGATAAATTGCGCTCCTTTATAATTCTCAACATGAGAGATCACCAAATCATACTTGATGTTCTCGTCTGTTCCCTTTATAGCAAGTTTCAGTAATTTCCTCAGCATGCCTTTCTTACTGAAAAATGCAGGTGTTGTTGATACTAGTTTTCCTGGTCTCTCCATTTGAGCAATGGGTTTAATACCTATCATTTTAGTTAAATAAAGAATTGATTTTGATTTAATCCTTCCTGATTTATAGACATTATCTAAGGTGTGAAACCCAACGTTGAGATAATATTTATTCTTTAAGTTCTCGATAAATTCAATTATTTCTTCGATATTCTTTCCCTTTTGAGCTAATTCGGAGATATAAAGAGCCATTAAACCTTGAACGCCAGAAGCTGCTTCTGTATTGATAACAGTTGTTTTATCTTCAAACTTTTTAGTTGCAAGTCTATATGCAGAAAATGTCGAACTGCTGAGCTCCTGTGCAACCGAAACACAGAAGACATGATCATAATTCTTCTTTGTAAGACTCTCTTCAATTAAGTTTAGAAAATCTGCTGCTTCTGGATTAGCGGAAGATGGAAAGAATTTAGAATCTTTCAGACGCAAATAAAACTCTTCTATTGATATATCAACACCAAGTTTCCATGGTTTTTCTTCGAAGAATACTACATGTGGAACAGATGATATCTGATATCTAACCTTTAACTCATTTGGCAAATCTGCTGCGGAATCTGTTAATACTTTTATTTTCAATAGGCTCATTTCAAAATTAAATACTAGTGTAAAAAACCTTTTGGGGAAGTTAAATCTATAATTTGATAGATAGAATTCTGAAAATTTATAATGTAGGAGGAGAAATAACTGATGTTCGCGATGAAAACTAAGGAAATTATTGATAGTGCTATGGCCAGAATAAAAGCCGATATTATCTTACGTGGAGGGAAATATGTTAATGTGTTCACTAGAGAACTTTTGGAAGGAGATATTGTTGTTACAAGAGGGAAAATTGTTCATATAGGTCTTCAAACTGATGAATTTGAGGATGAGAATACAAATGTTGTAGATGTAAATGGGAAAATTATATGTCCCGGTTTGATAGAATCACACATACATATAGAATCTTCTATGCTAACTTTATCTGAATTTACTAAACTAGTAATAACTCATGGAACAACAGCTGCTGTCATAGATCCTCATGAAATAGCAAATGTTACAGGACTAGAAGGAATAAATGTTTTGCTGGATGAAGTTAAACAGCAGAAAATCAGGTATTTTGTTGAAGCTCCTTCTTGTGTGCCATCTCTTCCTGGATTTGAAACTTCTGGTAGTGAGATAACCGCAAAGGATATTGAAGAATTGATGAATAGAGATGAAATTTTTGCTTTGGCTGAAATGATGAATTATCCTGGAGTTTATCTTGGTTTTGATGAAGTTATTAATAAAATTGAAGCAGCTAAAAAAACCAATAAAATGATAGAAGGTCACGCTCCTCTACTTTCAGGAAAGGAACTTCAAGCTTACATAGCATCTGGAATATGTTCAGATCATGAAGCATCATCAATCGATGAAGCTTTAGAAAAACTTCGTTTGGGAATGAAACTTCAAATAAGAGAGGGTTCATTTGCCAAAGATTTGGTTAATATAATTTCTGAATTAAAAGATTATGAAATCGATACTCGAAATATCCTGATTTCATCTGATGATAGAAATCCAATAGATTTATTACAAAAAGGCCATCTTGATTATACTTATCGTCTTCTCATTACTACAGGAGTTGACCCTCTGGAAGCTATTCAGATGCTAACAATAAATCCTGCTAGTCATCTTAAAGTAGATGATGAAATTGGTAGTTTGGGACCTGGAAAGAATGCAGACCTGATTGTTGTAGATAATTTGCAAGAATTCAATGTTGAACTAGTGTTAATTGCTGGGAAAATTGTGGCAGAAGATGGAAGAATTAATTATGATCTTAAAAAACCCAGTTACCCAAATTTCATTCTAGACACACTAACAAAACTTCAAGTTCCAGAAATTGACGATTTAAAACTAAAAATAGCTGATGTAGAAACTGTTAATGTGAAAGTAATTTCTTTAAATGAACACTCCCTAATAACAGACCATACAAAGCACACTTTGAAAGTTGAAAATGGTGTAATTCTTCCCGACTTAGAAAATGACATTTTACCAATCGTTGTTATAAACAGACACTCTGTTGAGCAAAAAATAGGTAAAGGTTATGTTAAAGGATTGGGAATTAAAGGAGGTGCTATAGCTAGTACTGTTGCACATGATTGTCATCAATTAATATGTGTGGGAACAGACTATCCTTCTATGTTGAGAGCTATTGAAGCTATTAAAGAATCAAAGGGTGGTCAAGTGGTTGTCTTTAAGGAGAAAATTACTGTTCTTCCTCTAGAATTTGCTGGAATAATGAGTACCAAGCCTTTTGATGAAGTTGTTTCACAGACTCAACTATTGCACGAATCTTTAAAGGATTTGAAAACAACTATTTCTGAGCCATTTATGGCACTTGCATTCGTATCTTTACCAGTAATTCCACACTTAAAAATTACTGATCATGGATTGATAGATGTAGACACAATGACCAAAGTTTCAGTAAATGAAGATTAAATCTTTAAATTTCCATTCACAACATTTTTAATTTCTCTGAATTTTGATTGATTCATGACAGAATTACTTTTCCAAAAAGATTCTTATCTAAAAGAATTTGAAGCAAAAATTGTTGAAATCATCGAGGATTCAATAATATTAGATAAAACAGCCTTTGCTCCGAAAGGAGGGGGTTTGACTTCAGATCTTGGAACTATATTATTTAATGATGGAGAGCAACTGGATGTTGTTGAAGTTACTTCAAAAGGTGGGAAGATTTATCACAAACTTTCATCAAATCCAGATAGCAAATATAGCGGAACATCGGTAAAGGGCATTTTAGATTGGGAGAGAAGATACAAACAGATGAGGTTACATACCGTCTTACACTCAATTTCTAGCATTCTGTACAAAAAATATGGTACTACAGTTACAGGAGGTAATATTACTCCTGAGAAGAGTAGAGTAGATTTTGACATTGATCATTTAAGACAAGAACGAGTTCAAGAAATAGAAACTACTGTGAAGAAGATAATAGATGGTGATCATAAAGTATCTGTATCATTCTTAGAAAGAGAAGAAGCTCTGAAAGACCCAGATTTAATTAGAACAAAAGTTAATCTAATTCCGGAGAATGTGAAGATTTTGCGAATAGTTGATATAGAAAATATTGATCGCCAAGCTGATGGAGGAGTTCATGTGAAAAGTACAAAGGAAATAGGTTCATTTGTTCCTTTGAAAACTGAAAATAGAGGTAAGGACAAGAAGCGATTATACTTCACAGTTAAACCCTGATTATTTTCTCTAATGGTTTTTTCTGCAGGATTAACCAATAAAGTTAATAATGTGTCCTATTCACGATAAAACAAATATACTAGTAAATTAAGTGATATTTATGAAATTGAGCAGACTCGTAGGTTTATTCGCTGTTCTCGTAATTCTAAGTTCTTCTTCAATCAATATGTGGACTGCTTCAGCTCTCTATGACCATATTCAGAATAACGAATATGAATTGAAGGATGACATTACACATTCGATTAAAGCTCCAGGCGTTGTTAATATGTCACAATTATATCAGTATGAATATCATGAAGATATTAAAGGTGACAGGAGATTCAAATGGAAAGTTGAAACATTAGAAAGAACAGATAATTTCCATCTTGCAGAAGGTGATAAAAATATAAAGCAAGGGGATAATATTATCCTCCTTATTGGTACAGATCCATCTTTACAATTAGATCAACCACATTTATGGGCCCTGATATATATTAACGATGTAATGGCAAGATTTAGTAATGATGCTACACATGGTCGAGCTATTTTCAAGTTTGTTCAACCTATTGGGATTGATTACTGGGATAACTTTACTGATGATTATTATAATTCACCAGCATTTTTAGACTACTATGAAGCTAATTACAATTATACTGATTTCGCAGTAACCCATTATGGTCAAACATTCTTCTATAATGAAACAAGTTTCGCTGATTATTTGGATAGATCACCTTACATTAATCCAGCAATATGGTCTGTACTAGATGATACAGTAGTATATACTAACACAATTATCACCGAGACAAATAATGTAACTCAAATCGAGATTACTTATGACAAAGAGACAGGTTTGGCTAATACAATGATTTACAGTGCTTCATTCATAAATGGTACTGGACACTTTGCTGGTGTTAACATGACTTTAATTCGACTTCATGGATGGGGGCTGCCGTATACTATTACAACTTGGGTAGTATGGATTCCCATACTTTTGGTTACAGTTGGATTAATTGTAGCAATCAGGTTACGTGCTTTCCAAAGATTCAAACTCTATTTGGAAGCAAGAAAGATAGCTCAAAGGAAATAAGTTTCCTTTCTTTTCTTTTAATTTGTTTTTTTAGATTGTTATAGAGCATTTTTGTCTAATTTTACCCGATAACGAAAATGTTATATGTTTCTTTAACAGTTTTTTTCTTCCGAAAGAAAAATAATGGAATTTAATGTAAAATAACCATGAGTTGATTTTAATGACTACATTAAAAACTAAAATAGTTGATTTAAAAGTAGAGAGAGATTTTGCTCTCCTAAATGCAGAAACACTTAGTGATTTAAAAATAAAGCATTCTGCAAATGTTAAAGTTAAAAGTGATAGCGGAGAAATTATGTGCGAAGTGATTGCCACTGAAGAACTGATTGAACCAGGTTTTGTTGGAATAAAAAGTGAAACACTTGAGCAGTTAAATATAGGACCAAACAAGAAAGTGAATGTTTTTGTTCGCCGAAGACCTGCATCTATTGAACATGTTAAGAATAAGACGCAGGGAAGCATCTGGAAAGAGGGAGAAATACGTTCAATTGTTAATGATATATGTAGTGGGAATTATACTGACTTAGAAATATCCATGTTTACCCTCGCTCAATATTATCTCGGTTTGAATATGGATGAGATTCAATATCTTACAACCTTTATGGCTGAATTCGGAACTACACTTAATTTTGAAGAACCAGTTTATGATAAACATTCAATTGGTGGTATTCCTGGAAATAAAGTGAGTCTTATAATTGTACCAACTGTAGCTGCAGCAGGTTTACTTATTCCTAAAACAAGTTCCAGAGCAATAACAAGCCCTTCTGGAACCGCAGATACAATGGAAGTACTTTGTGATGTAAACTTTTCAGCAGATGAGATCTTAGAAATTGCACCTAAAACAAGAGGAATGTTAGTTTGGGGTGGAACACTAGATTTGTCACCTTTAGATGAAATTGTAATTCATAAAGTCGAACAGCCATTAGGGATAGATCCTCACAGTCAGATGCTTGCAAGTATTTTTAGTAAAAAAGTTTCTACTGGTGTAGATCATATGGTTTTAGATATACCTACAGGTATAGGCACCAAAATGCCTACCAAAGAAGATGCAATCGATTATGCCCATGAAGCTACAGAGTTAGGCAGAAGACTTGGAATTAATATTGAAGCAGCTTTAAGCTATGGAGAACAACCTCTTGGAAAAGCTGTAGGTCCAGCTCTTGAAGCGAGAGAAGCTCTTGATGTAATTATGGGTAAAGGACCAACAAGTGTATTTGAAAAAAGCAGTGAGCTTGCAGGAATTCTCTTTGAATTAGCGGGTATTGCTCAACCTGGTCAAGGTGCTGCACTAGCAGCTGATTATATTGTGAAAGGCAAAACTAAAGCAAAAATGGAAGAGATTATAGGTGTTCAAGGGGGAAATGCAACAGTTACAGGAGAAGATGTAGTTGTTGGTGAATTTACTTCTGATATATTAGCTCCTAAAGATGGATACATTGTAAAACTATCAAATTTTGCTGTAAAAAGAATAGCTAAGGCTGCTGGAGCACCAAGTCATAAAGAAGCTGGAGTGTATCTTCATAAGAAGATTGGTGATTTTTGTAAACAAGATGAGAAACTGATGACTATCTACTCAACTAGTGAAGGCAGATTAACTGAAGCTCTCAACTTAGGAATGAATCTTAATCCTTACTTACTAGAAGGTATGATTATAAAGAGAATTTCTTCTGGTCCTAAAAAACAATAAGAGAACTTAATTCTCTTTTTCTTCCTTTTTCAGAACCATTTTATTCATATAGAGTGATTGATCGAAAAACGTAATTTCGAATCCTACTTTTGACCAAAATGGTTCTACAAAAGGTGAGCAACAAAGCTGGATTGTATCTTCTTCTATGACATTATTTATCAGTTCTTGAGCACATTTGTAACCCATACCTTTTCTTCTCATGTCCTCTCTTACTTCAAAAACATAGATTATTGGACATCCTACAGATGCAAAACCACCTTCATAACCAGGTTCATCAGGAATAACAGCTGCTACGGCAACTAACTCAGCTTCAACGAAAAAACCATAGCATTTAATTTGCTCATCAAAGAACATTCTATAGGACACAAAGAAGGGAAATTGATGACTTGGAACATCATCATAATCAATTATGTGAACTTTTACATCAAATTGCTCTTGATGTTCTTCCATTTAAGTCACCCTTTAACCAATTCTAAACTAAGTTTCTTCTTCTAATAAAACTATATATGGTACTAGTCTCTTCTAAGCGGAAGATTTTTTATTGCAGCTACAAAGTATACCTCTGTTGAGGAGAAATTATGTCTGGCTTTGATTATGTAGAAGAAGCAATGTTTGGGAAATCCATTTTCAAAAATGAATCTACTCTCTATCCAGAGTATATTCCACCAGAGCTTCCACGAAGAGAAGAAGAAATTAAGAGACTAGCAAGAAATTTTCGATCGCTTCTAGGACGAGAAGGCTCATTTTCGGTTAATGTTGCAATTGTGGGAAATGCTGGAATTGGAAAAACCAATTTGTGTAAATATACTATGAAAAGGTTTGAAAGTACAGCAAATTCAAGACACATAAATGTAAAATTCTTATATTATAATTGTCATTCTTTCAGAAGTAAAACAGCTATTTTACGTAATGTCTTATCTGAACACTTCCACATTCAATCTCGAGGTTTTAGTGATGAAGAAATTCTAGATATGCTAGTAAAAAGATTAACAAAAGAAGATATTCGATTAATAATTGCTCTTGATGAAGCTAATATGTTGAATTCCGAAGACATCCTCAGTATTTTTCATGCTGGTGAGTACTTCGGTTCAGAGCAAAGCATGATCTCAACAATAATAATTTCCAGACCTACTGAATGGAAATCTCTTCTAAATGTACCTCTGTCTGGACACATTCATGATCAATTAGATGTTCCTGGTTATTCAAGGGACCAATTACTGGAAATTCTTGAATATAGAGCTAGTATGGCACTCTATCCAACTTCTTACTCTGATGAAACATTGAATTTTATTGCAGATATTTGTGCTTCTTCTCAGAATGCAAGACATGGGCTCGAAATTCTTTATAGATCCGGAAAACTGACAGATTTAAAACAAGAGAATTTTATTGTTCCGGATTATATCAGGGCCGCAAAAGCTGATGTCTATCCAGAACTAAGAAGAGATGTTCTATCTGAGCTTAGAGACCATGAGTTATTAACTGCCTTAGGTGTAGCGAAAAAACTTTCGCTAAAAGGTGTTACATCGACAACAGTGGATGAAGGTTATGAAAGCTACCTTTTAGTCTGTGAAGAATATGAAGAAGATTCAAGAGGAAAATCGACTTTTAGATCTGCTATAGAAACCTTAGATAAAGTAGGTGTTATTGGTAAAAGTGTAGGACCAATTCAAGAAGGAAAAAGAGGAAGACGAGCTAAAATAACCACTTTCGATATTCCTGCAACTGTTCTTGTAGAGCGAATTGAGAATATACTGTCAAAATCAAGAGATTCGAGAGACTAGAGATTAATTGACACAAATCATTGTCATTGAATTCTTTACTCCTTCTAGAATTATATTGTGGTTCAAAACTTGATTTTTCAATTCGTCCATTGTTTCGAATTCAATCTTTACAATTAAATCATAGATACCATACACTGCGTAAACTTCAGTAACTTCCACAATGTGTTTGAGACCTTCTTGAACTTTTTCTAACATACCTGATTGGACGTTTAGAAGGATATAAGCTGCTTGTGTCATTTTAAGAGTAGACTCCTTTTTACTTGTTACTTCTGAAAGCATTTAAAAAAACTAACATTGGGACATGTCACCAAATGAATATGAAACATATTTCTTTAAATAGAGAAAAAAAATTATTCTTTTTGAATCTTTAATCTTGCTTTACAAGCTGGGCAAGTTCCATTTCCAACAACCCATTGATATAGATGATTTTTATGAAAAGCTATATCACAAGAAGGGCATCGTATGATGGTCTCTTTCTTCGAAATAGTTTGTAAACATATGGAACAAGTTACAGTGATAGCTTCTTTTGTAACTAAATTATATTTGATGTCTTTTTTCTGGAAATCAACATCATATACAGGCTTAGGTGAATATTCAACCTTATTCTTGTTCAAATTAGAATCTGTTACTCTATTCTTTTTTCTTCGTATGAAGAGTTTGAAAGAAATGAAAACACCAGCAAAGTATAATACAGCGAATAATACATATATTGGATCAGCTGTAATAAATGGTGGTGTATTAGCGTCGATAGAATCATTGATGATTTTCCACTGAAAAGCTAAGTCAGAATATTTTCTATCAAATGGAATCTCGTCAAGATTTTTTGCTCCTGTATTAATAAATAATCTTGCGATATTTTCGGTTTGAATATGATCATAAAACAAACTAATTAAGATATCATTGTCAACATTATAATCGTTAAAATTAAAGATTATTTCGTACCAAACCCCTTCAAAAATCCCTCCTTCTATCTCTATATTTAACTCTGACACATCTCTTATTGCGAAATTATCAGATTCTGATTTGATTGTTGTCTGATTTCCATCAAGAAGATTAAGAGTATAGTTAGTTGTTTCAAGGTATCTACTATATAAAATAGTAACTAATTTGTTAATACTTTGGTAATAATCTGCAAATCTCTCTATTCCAAAGAAAAAGTGGTGTTCTAAATTAAGATTCATGGAATAGGTCCAAATAGGATAAACATCTGATACAGTGAAGTTAAATAGACATTCTTCAACATAAAGCGAACTTACTCTAACTCTAATAATCTCGTAAATTTCCATGCCAGTTGTAAAATAATGTATTCCTGTATCTCCATGATTAATTAACCAACTATCATGAATGGTTTCATTCTGGTCTAAGACCAATTGTATCATTAGACCATTGTAGGGCCCTTGTATAACACTTCCCCATTCCTGAACAGAGATGCTAAATTCGAATACAGCTCCTTCGATGAGAATGAAATACTCACTGTTGTTGAAAGTAGAACTAACTTTAAGCCTGTAACTCTTATCTATAGATTCTGTTGCTATGTCATCAGTTACATCCAATCCATTAGTATGATTTATTGATGTTATAGTTAATGAAAGAATAATAAAAAAAAGAATGAGAGTTTTTGATTTGCTCATTTAATCACCTCTTCTTACGCTTTAAGAATCCAAGTAAAGCTGCTAATCCAAGTATGGTTACAAAGATTGACCAAGAAGCTGCTCCAGTATAATAGTGATCATGTGTGTCATAATCATTCTCATCAACAAAACCTATGTCAATCTCCCCAGTATGATAATCTGCAACAACTAGCATTAAGAATTCATCTTCTGTAAGATAAACTTCACTGCTTTGTTTGAATAGGAAGTCCATATTACTTGCATTGAAAACATAAATACCTGTTTGAACCGCATAAGAATCAGCATAAAATTTGTGATATTCTGTAGTTACTAGTCTATTATCTAACTCAAATAGATACGCGTCTTCAGCACCTATATCAACACTTAGCTTGTCTCCCAGTTCAAGTCTCTGGGGTATTGCATTTGCTATAGTCACTTCTACAATTTCAGAAGAAACTAAAGAAATTTTTATGGTATGACCAGCTGGGATTACAATCACATCATAGTTGGATCCGAATTTATCTAGAACAATTGAAGAATAAGTTACATCTACGGCTAAGAGGTCATATGTATCATAGGTATCACCAATAATCATTCCATAGGAATCATTAAATGGATGTCCTGTTAAGCGATAAATAACTCTCTGATTTGGATATAAAACTATCTCTTTTTTCTTGTTGAAAGGTATTAATGAATACTCATAGATGTTAGAAAAATCGATAGTTTGCAACTCACTATAAATTTCATTACCAAGCCAATCCTCAGTATAGATCTTGTATTGCAAGAACTCTGTTTGTTCAGTAAATAGTAAAGAAAGACAGTATGAGTCGTTGAATAATAATGTGGCATTAGCAACAGTCCAAAACAAAGCTCTGTCGAATTTATAGTAAATCTCAGCAAATGAAACTCCTGTAACGTCTTTTATTTCACTCATAATATTTACATACTTTTCATCAGTTAGAAAATCTTCACTAAAATAAACCCACGTATCAATTTCAGGAGGTAAATCATCTAATAGGACAACAAATGTTTTTTCGATGCTACTTCTTTCATCTTGATCATTCAGTAGTGACAAATGAATGGTTATTTTGAAATCCAATTCAACTGCATAGAGTACTATTAATTCTCCGATGATATCTGGAATGTCTGTTGTCTGAGGATATTCAAAACCAATTTCAATATAAGTACCTCCTGTTATTTCCGCTCCAGGACGTAGCTGGTCAAAAACCTGAGTATTCGAACCAGTAGCTGCAATAGTACACAGTATAAACCCTTCAGTTGCATACTGTTGATAGATCTCGTTTAGCTGAGAAGTTGTTTTGATGACAGTTCCACCATTATTTACCTCATCTGTAATTAACACTACTAATTTAACTGCTTCAGGACGCCAGTCAAGATTTACCTTGGTTGCATATAATGCGTCACCCCACGGTTCTGTACCTCCGTTAGCTGCAGTTTTAGCTAGTATATTAACAATATCTACAACATCGAAGGTAAGAGGGAAAATCAAGCTTTCTTCAAGATATGGATTATACTCTGGATTACCTCCAAAGAGGACTAAACCTACTCGGAGATCAGGGACTTCTAAATCAATTTCATCAATAACTCTGATTAGTTCGCTAGTTAAAGCTCCAATTTCATCACCCATAGAACCAGACTGATCAAGAACGATAGCCAAATCTAAAGCAGAAGAAACTCCGGCTGTGGATTCTGTAAGGATTGAGTGTTCGTTAGTAATCCATGATTCTCCTATTTCAAGATAATCTCTAGTAGAATCAGACGGATTCTGTATTGTCCCAAAGTCGTTTGTTTCTGCATAAAATTCCAGAAGATTAAGATTTTGATCCGAATTATTTGTTACATTAAAACAAACATCAAAAGAATCTCCAGGTAGAGTACTTGGAATGTTATCCGAACGGTAGGAAATTAAGTCTGTAATCATCTCAATTGAGACATTATCTAAGGGACTTGTTATTTCAAGGCTTGATGGATCTATAACTGGTGAAAAACTCTCAGTTTTACTAATTACATGCATGATAGGTATGAATAAACCTACCAGCACAATCGTGCAAAAAACTATTCCTTTTATTTTCATGTGTATCAAGATATCATATTTGTGAGATATAATATAAGTCTTTTCCTCACGGCCGTTCTTGCCCGTTGTAACTATACTCTAGCTAAGGTATCAAAATTCCGATATGTTTATATATATGTTTTAGGTTATTGTATTCTTGATGTCAGAAAAACACTTCGAAAAAATGATTAGCTTACTTGAAGATATAAGTGGCAGACTTAAGAAAATAGAGGGTAAACTAAACATAGAAGAAACAGCAGTAAAAACAGGTGTATCTGCATTAGATATACTTTCAAAATCTGCTTATGATCCTGAAATCAGAATAAATAAGTCTCACATTAAAACCTATTTTACAGTTCAAAAACTAGGAAAAGCTACTTGTAAAGAAGTAGCAGCTGTTACAGGGAGAGCATTCAATCTTGAGTCTAGATATTTAGTAGCTCTGCACAAAGAAGGGTTCCTAGATAGAGAGAGAGGTGCTATTGATAAACCAAGTAAAGATAATCCTGAAAGTCGTGGCACAGAAGTGAGATATTTCATTAAGGAGAGAAAATAAATGAAAACAATAAGTGTACATAGTTATAAAGGTGGAACTGGTAAAACAACTTTCTTGTTAAATATAGCCGGATCTTTAGCTAATGAGGGAAGAAAAGCTTTGGCATTAGATTATGACCTTAGAGCCCCATCATTTCAATCATACTTTAAAGTAGAAAATCCTTTATTTTTATCTGATTATCTACTCGAAGGTGCTTCACTTTCTAGAATTATTTTTCCATGTACTGCAGATAACGGAACAAAGCTTGATTTGATTTTCTCCTCAATGGAGTTTCTTAAACAACATTCAAAACAGAGAGATAAACTCTCTAGAGATGATTCTAAATATCTTTCAAAATTATATGAGTTGCAACATACAATCTCAGAAAAATATGATTATTTGCTGATTGATACAATTCCTGGATTTTTTTACAGATCTATTGATTCGATGATGGTTTCAGATGTAATAATTGTAATAGCAACTCCAAGCACATCTAATGTTCTTGGACTGAAAGAGTTAACAGGCAATATTTATGCTATGTTAAAAGAAGATACTAGAATGATTTTATTAATAAACAAAATTGATGAAGAGGGAATTGAAGCTGATAAAGAAGATTTCGAGAAAAACTTATCAGAGCTTAAGAGAATAGGTGAAGAGAAATTCTCAGCTGTACTGGAAATCCCATATTTCAACATCTTGAGTGAGAAGATATACGCATTTGAGGAAGAAGTACCTGAGGAATTTATGAAGTCAATAAAAGAGATAATGGAACTAATATAAGGATTAAAATGATTAGCAGCAAAGAAACAAAGACAGAAGGAGAAATGGAAAAAGTTCGTGATTATCTTATAGATTCAAAAAAGAACATAGAACGGTTGAAAAAAGGTAAAAAACCGAGAAGAAAACTTCGGTTCTTAATAGAAGAACACAAATTCCTTTTCACAGTAATTTCTATTCTTGTAATAGTGTCTCCTTTCATCCCTCTTATGCTCCCTAGTAGGTCTCCTCTGATTACTCCTCCTAACTTTGAAACAGTAGAAGTAACTGTAGACCTGATTGATGCTAATTTTACTGATCAGAATGGGTACCCTGTCTATGAAAAAGCTGTAGCTAACACATCTTCTGAATTAATCATTCTTTCCTCTTTAACAAATTCTTTGCTTCTTCAAGCGGGATATTTACCTAGTAGTGAAGAGGTACTTGATAAAATTTCTATAATTCTTGAAATACTTAGTAACGGATCATTTCGAAAAATAGAAAATCTTCAAGAAAATCTAACTCTAACATCTCAGATAATTGGCATTTATGCATTAATTCAAGCATATTATGCCCTTAAAGATACAAATGGCACCTTTAGTTTCAATGTAATCGAAGAAGTTTATTCAACCTTAATCAATCATTATTATTCTCTTCAGTACCATATGTTCATTCAACCTTATAGTAACAGCTGTTATCTAATAGATCAAGCACTAGTATTATGGTTACTTACAACTTATCAACTTCTTTTTCAACAAGATTATTGTGGTTATATGTGCGCTTCTGATTATGTACAACCCCTTCTAAATTCTATTGATATCCATTTTGTAAATTCTTCAACAAATGAAATTTATTCTGAATTTAATATCACTTCAGGTGAGGAATCACGAACTGCTAATTCTTTAGATTTAATCTATCTAGCGGTTGGACTTTCAAGAGCTGAAAAGCTTAGATATGATTATTACTACTTCGTTTATAGTAGCTATTATATGCATCAAAGGGTGATTTCAAATTTCATAGACGAAGAATGGCTAGTACATGAAACAGATAGAACTGATGATCTTTTTATTCTAAAGAATCAAGCTTACTTTTCACTAATTTCGTATTTAATGAACCTAGAAAATGTTGGCTCAGAAGTAGTAAATGCAACTGCTTTGAATTACCTCTTTGGAGATGGTTTTTATGAAAATTTGACAGATAAGGAAATAACCATAGAATCATGTCTATATGGTTTAATTATATTTTCAAGTCAAGAGTGGGCACCGATTGAGAATCTGCGTGAATTTGTTGAAGAAACTATTCATTCTTCATTTGCTGGACTTATATGGAGCATACTGGCAACAGTTTTTCTAGTATATACAGTAAATCGTAGAACCAAAAGGAAGAAAATATAATGGTGACCAGGAGGGGATTTGAACCCCCGATCACATCCATGATAGCTTGAGGGAAACATCCTTTCAAGTCCCCAAGGATGTATCATACCAAGCTTGACTACCTGGTCGTGATTATCTGTTACATCTTGTTTCCAACGAATTGAATTTTAAGCTTTTCTATTTAAAAACAAAAGCCTATTTCGATTGTTCTTAATGTTTTAAGGCTATCAAACAAGCCACAACTTTAAGGGCTTTTAAATCTTCATTATTCCAAATTTTTTCCTTTTTAATTGTCTCATATCCAATAAAACCGATTGTATTTTCTTCTTTTATGATTGGAACAGCAAGTATGCTTTTTAATCCTTGAAGACTCATTAATTCAATCATTGATTGAGCATCATCTGTAAGGTCATTAATACTATTAATTCTAGCAATCTCTTTGTTCTCAAATAGAACTTGTTTGAAATATGGGAAAAGATCTATTGGTATGTTTTGTTGTTCATCCTTCATAGAATGGATTTTCTTTCTGCACCATTCATGGGTGTTATTCGCAATTACATAGTCATTTACATCCTTTTCAAAGAAATAAATGTAGACTCTGTCTGGAGTACTAAAATTTCCAAGTTGATCAATCCAGAGGTCTATTTTTTGATTCAAATTTAGTTTCATTAAGTTTATATCTTGAAGTTTATCGGATAGATTGTCAAACTTCCTTGTATTTTTTGAGGACACAATCATTAGTACTCAAAAATATAATGTGTTAATCAAATTTTTAAATCTTTAGTGATGAAAATTCAATATTTTGGTAATTATTGGTTAAAAGATTTTTAAATTAGAAACAAAACGTAAGTTTATGGAATCTGATAGATATTTATTGCATGAAATGACTTGGCAAGATATTTCTAAAATCGATAGCAAAAAGTCAGTTTTTATTTTACCAATTGGTAGCACCGAGCAACATGGTCCACAGAACCCAATAGGAACAGATTTTCTAATTGCTGAACATATTGCCCGAAAAACTGCTGAGAAATCTCCTTTTGCTTTCTGTTTACCTACAATTCCTGTTGGAGTTGCTTCACATCATCGTAATTTTCCAGGAACCTTATGGGTTTCACACAAAATATTCGAAGAATACGTCACAGATGTGCTTAAGTCTTTACATCATCATGGTTTTGACAAAGTAATAGCAGTAAATGGTCATGGAGGTAACACATCTTCAATATTGAATGCAATTTCATACTGTAATGATGATCTAAAAATGACATGTATGCTCTTTGAATGGTGGAAGCACCCTACTCTTGTTACTTCTGTATTTGAGGGACAATCTTGTGGGCATGCTGATGCTGTAGAAACTTCTGTTATACTTGCTGCAAAACCAGAACTAGTACATGAGGACAGATTTGAAAATCTTACATCATCATCTAAATGGGGGAGAGAAATAGGGGCATTATATTTACCTTCTAGAACAGACCAATTTTCTTCTTCAGGAATTGCTGGATCATTAGAAGGTATTTCTTTAGAAAAAGGACAAAAACTGCTGGAAACAGCTGTTTCAGTACTAAAACAATCAATTGAGGAGATTTCAGCTTATTCAAGTGTAGAGTAATAAATGTAACTCGGCAGAGAAAATATTATAAACACTTAAACTATGAAGTGATTGTTTATAATGTCAAATTCGGATTCAACTAAAGCTAGCCTTATTTTACAAAGACAAAGATATGATGCCTTGGGAGCTTCTTTAAATAAATCTTCAAGCATGAAAAGTGTGTTTAAGGTTCTTTTTGCAACAACACTTATTTTCGGGCTTCCTACAGTAATTCTTCTTTCTAATCCTCAGAAAGACACTGTTACTATAATATATCAAATGATAATTTTTGGCTTTAGAATTCTTATTATCGCAATGTGCCTTCTGCTTTTTTCACGCATTACATCTGAAGTTTATACAGCAAAAAATGATTCTGATAAGAAGCTAGCAGAGATAGGTTACAAAGATGCAAAAACAAATACTAAGGAAGAAAGAGTTTTATTAACCAGAACTTCAATGTATTCTATTCTAAAACTACTGATATTCTGTGCAACATTTTTCGGTCTATTTCTGTTTAGTTCAAGAGATAATTATGGATACATAATTGGACAACAAGTTATCTATATTATTGTTCTGTTTTTGCTACTATTGAGTGCATCCTTTTGGACATCAAGAAAACCTGATTATTCTCCAAGGCTTGGAGGAAGATTGATAATGTTGGTTTTTGTACCAGCACTATTCTTCTGGGGTATGGAAGTTATTCTGGGATTCTTCAATGTTATCAGTGATTCAAGATTTCACTATAATACTCTACAAGTTTCCTATGGGTTGATTTATCCCTTTGCTTTCATCTTTCTATTGGTGGCTGTGATTTACACATCAAGGAAGACAATAAGAGAAAAAAGAGCTATTCAAGAAGCTAGAGTCGCAGATTTTGACAGAAGATCTGGATTCATTGGTGAAAAGAACCCCTTCAGTCGAATGATATATCATATTCAATTGTTTTTTAATAAGATGGGAAGAACTATTACAGGAAAAGAACAAAGAGAGAAAGATATCGATAAAAAACCCAACAAGCTTATCGTTAACAGTATTTGGATTTCAATTTTTATTACTTTCTTTGCATTTGCATTTATACTTCCATGGAATTTGTTTCCACATGATGGGATCCTATTAGCTGGAGCCGCTATAATAGCTTATCAGTATTCAATGATTAAATATGAGAGAGATGAAATAAACGTTATAGCAGTACCTGATAAGGATGAATCAATTGAACCACCTGAAATAAGAACTAAAGAGTTGTCAACCTTAACTTTAAGATTTATCATGTTACCCACTCTGATTTTCATTGTTGTTCAATTTATCATAAATGGGGTTATAACAGGAGGAGAGTTTACTACTTCAAATATCCAACTTATCTTAAGCTTTACTTGGGTCATAGCATTAATTGTAATACCATTGTCTATTCACATTGTTTACAAAATAGTTCAAAATATCAAAGAAGATAGAACAATGGACAATATCAGGATGTACTTCAATGGGTTATTCTTTATTTTATTATTTGAGATAGTACTTTTTGTTATGACAGTGGTAGCACTTTTTGGAGCCTTTTATGGATTTGGATATGAATTGATTCATTTAGTAACACTAGCGTTGCAAGCAACATTTGTAGTAGTGCTTGTTATATTACCAATAGTATATCAATTTATAGCAATTAAAGTCAATGAAAAAGGATTTAAAATTCTAACAATATCAACCTATGTTCTAGTAGGTCTTATTAACGTAGGAATCTTTACTGCGTTCATTATTCATATTCTAGCGCTATTCTTTGGATAGATTCACTTCTATCTTCTTTCTTCTTTATTGAATTTTTAGAAAAACACTTTGTCTTTTTTCGGGTTCTTCCATAGATGAATCTGCATAATAATGGAATAAACCATCCTTATTGGTAAATGCTACACATTGACCAGATTTACCCATAGATATAATGTGTAAGACTCCTTCTTCTTTGAGCTGTTTGAGTTCCAAAATTCCCATCTTTGTAGCCTTATCAATAGCAATATCTCGATGAACCCTATCAACAACCAAACGAGTAGTTGACAATCGAATTGCTAATTCACCAGTTCCAGTACATGCAGAACCAACTTTGTCAGAACAATAAATTCCTGCACCAAAAATAGGTGAATCTCCAACTCTGCCTGGAAATTTCATAGCTAATCCTGAAGTTGAAACGCCTACTGCAAGATTACCTTCATTATCTAAAGCAATTACATTTGTTGTTCCATGCTTGTCAAAACTTAATTTTCTGTACCATTCCTTGATCGAATAATTTTCCATTACTTCCTTGAGATGAACATCAAATCTCATAAAAAGCTCTCTAACCAACTCTTGGGCTTCAAGAGGCATTTCAAGGCTTTTCCCATCCATGATGTTATGATAGTTTTGAATGCCTAGTTCATCAATAATTTCTTCTTCTTGATACCCCAATGCTTTTGCGAACCTTTCTGCGCCTTCCCCAACTAGCATCACATGAGGACTGATCTCCATAACCTTTCTAGCGATTGAGATTGGATGACGAAAATTCTTCACAGCTGCAACAGCACCAGCATTTCGTGTCTTACCTTCCATAATTGAAGCATCAAGTTCAACAATCCCAAGAAGATTGGGAAAACCATTGAAACCAACAGTGATATCATACGGATTGTTTTCTATTAATTTGATGCTTTCTTCAACAGCATCCAAAGCGGTACCACCTTCTCTAAGAATTTTCAAACCAGTTGGTAAACCTATGTTAGAATTACGAGTACCGCAAATGGCATAATCAATAGTCATTGTGATATGGAAATTGGAGAGTTTAAAAAATATACTCTTTAATGCTGATGAGAAATTTTAAGATAGAAATAGTTTTAAAAATACTGTTGGTTTATTCATTCTAATGTCAGATTTAATGGTTGAAACACAACAACTATCTAAACAATTCAAATTGCTACTAGCAGTAGATGGAGTGAATCTGAAAATACCAAAAGGGAAGATATATGCGCTTCTAGGACCAAATGGGGCTGGCAAAACCACTTCAATTAGAATGTTGCTGGGGTTACTAAAACCAACTTTTGGAAGAGTTATTGTTAACGATATCGATGTAACTTTGAATCCTAAAGCAATTAGAGGAAAAGTTGGTTTGTTACCACAAGTTTCTGCAGCATATTATGATCTGACTCCTATGCAAAATATCAAATTTATTCTGGAATTGAATGATGTTTCTTATGAGAAAGTTAGTCAAACTTTAGCTAATTATTTTCAAACCCTAGAAATAACTCATGAGATGTTGAACAAACCATTTTCGAAACTTTCTGGGGGAGAACAAAGATCAATTAGTTTTATTATGGCTGTAATAACAAACAAAGAATTTCTTGTGCTAGACGAGCCCACATCTGGTTTGGATATAGCTAGGGCTAAATATATTAGATCAATTATTAAGAACTTGGTTGAAGAAGAAGGAAGAACTATTTTGCTTTCTTCTCACATTGTTTCTGATTTAGAGGAATTAGCTGACTATTGTGGAATTCTTAAGCAAGGAAAATTGGTTTTTCAAGGGAAAAAGGAGGAAATTATCAATACTTATGCCCCTGATACACAAGAATTCGAAGATGCAATTATTGCAGCTTTTGAAACACCAATAAAGAGTTCAATTCCTGGAAAGGAGGGATCACAATGAGTAAAAAGAAAGGAGCAAGTCAGCTCAAGACTTTATTAAAAAAAGATCTGAGACTTTTATTCAGAAAGAAAGTTGCTATTTTTGTGTTCGGTGGTCCTTTTATTATGATGTTCTTACTAATTGGTCTGCCTTCTTTATTCAGTTCACAACAAACATCTTCATTATTAATTTGCTCTGATGATTTGGGGTATACTGGTGCAAATATAGGCGATTCTATTTTAGGAAATCTCACCTATTATTTCTTGAGTGATTCTACAATTGAAGTAGAGGTTGTAGCAAATTTATCCGCTGTAACTTATACAGATGAATTTGGTTTGTATATCCCATCTAACTTCTCTGAACTAGCATTTTTAGGAGTACCAACTTATTATATTGTAGATGCTACTCAATCACTTTTCTCTGAAAGTATTTTTGCAACCATCAGAAGTATTGCGAACAGTGTAATTGCGACAACTCTAGCAAATAGGACAATTCCTCCAGTTAATCAAGATGAAGTTGCCCCTGCATCTATACCTGAAGAATTACTTTTAGGACCTAAAGCAGCAGCTCTAGCTATGCCTTTAAGTTATATGATATTTCTACTTATAGCCCTTAACTCTGGCTCTTATTCCAGTATCGGTTTTGCTAGAGAGAAAAGAATGAGAACAATGGAAATTCTTTTAGCTTATTCTCATCGTCATAGTGATTTAGTAATCTCGAAAGCAATAACTGGTTTAGTTGCATCCTTGGGTTCGACACTATCATATGTTTTAGGAATTATTGCTGCAACTCAAATTTCTGGAGCAAGCTTTAGTGGTATATTTGAAATCTTTGGTTTGAATCTAGGAGTTCTAAATGCTGGAGACATCATAGTTACGATTTTATTTGCAGTTCTAGCGTTACTTATATCGCTACTCCTCACTATGGCAATTGATAGCAACTTAGCTAGAGAAGCATCAGAAAGGATTTCTCCACTGGTTTCTATTGGATTAGCTATGTTTTTCTATTTCGGAGCTGTATCAAATCCACTTAGCTCATCAACAGCATCCATGATTAATCCTTTTTACTGGTGTTATAGAGTGAGTTTGTTGTTGATATCTGGAAAATTCAGCATTGAAATTGTGATTTATATTTCTTTGATAATTGCACTCTTAGGACTGTTAATCTTCTTTTCTACACGAGGAATACAAAAGGAGAAGACCCTTTATCTAGAATAGAATAATATCTCGTTTATTCAATTTTTTTTACGAACTCAGTAGTATCTAAGTAATTTTCGCTATGCCTAACCAAATAAAGACTATAAGTATATCTAGAATGATTGCTATCACAAAACCACACAAAGTATAAAGAAAAGCATATAGCGTTTGTTTTCTAAACGATTTCAATATTTCTAGAGAATTATCATTGGTTTGAGGAATTACTTTTAGTTTACGATACCGCATCCCATAAACTGTGAAAACTCCAGTCATTATAACATTGAAAATAATTACAAATATATCTACAGGTCTTATTTGATCTAAAGTGGATGTCCAAAAACCATAAATTGCAGACATAGCAAAAAAAGGCATACCTACAAAATATGGTAAAATATATTTATTATTCAATTCCTCCCAAAATGAAACTACGTCAGTACCACATCTAGGACACTTTTTGTTTTGTTCTATTGTTTTTTTGTTTACTAACTGAGGATAAAATGCTTTTTTGTTGCACTTATTACAATAATTAGTCCTATGAACGAATTTCATAACTTTAATTTTGTGAGAGGATTTTAACTGTTTCGCAGAGGATTAAATTTAGCCTTGTTTCTTTCTTTTAAAGCTAGAACAAGTATAGGAATGGCAGCTAGTAATCTTAAACAAGTAATTATGATAAGGAAATTCCTGAGAAAGAGTCCAAAACTATCTAAAGAGGAATCTAAAAACTTCGAAAAAACACCTGTTGAAAAATCTAACCAAACTGATTTAGAAATTAAAGAAACACTGGATTTTGTGAAGAATTCGAAAATTAGTCCTGAAATAAAAGAACCTGTAAAAGTTAAAATACCTAGAAAAACATTATATGTTCCACTATATGTTCCCTTGATTTCTGGATCGGCAAGATTGAGAATTTCTGTACTGATTGATACATTAATTAAACCATTTCCTAGTCCGCCAAAGAAATTTGTAATGATAATTAGAGCCCAGTGAGTACTAAAAGCCAAAGTTATAGGCACTAAACAGAGTGAAATGAACCCAATAAATATCATAAATTTTCTGCCGATTCTATCACCAATTTTAAACGTAATTATGAAACCAATGGCCATACTTGCTGAAAAAACTGCTGAAAGAATAGCTACTGCAGTTGTACTAGGTTCCAATCTGCTAAGAACGAAAGGAGATAAAGGCCATAATAAACTCATCATCAGCCACCATGTCATTGTAGTTCCGCTGAAAATTACAAATGATTTGTTCTTCAGTAGAGTCTTAATTGGAACAGCTTTCCTTACTGTTTTTATTTTGTTAGTTTCTGATAGGGTTAAGATTACGATAGCTGCTAGAGCAAAGAACAAGGCTCCCACTAAAACCATAACTCTGTATTTTGTTTCTAATTCTGTATTCTTGAATGGTATTAAATCAATGATAAACCCTAATAGAAGTAGCAATCCTGAGGATATGAGAGTTCCTACCATGCTTAGTTGACTTATTACTTTTGTTCTAGTTTTTTCTGTGGTAATGTCTCCCATTAAAGCATTCCAGGAAGGAATAACCATGCTTATTCCTAAAGAATAGATTCCAATAACAACCATAAAAATAACGGGAGATGTAAGGAAGGCTAAATTAACTGTAGTTATAGTAGCAATAATGAACCCAAATAATAAGATTAACTTTCTACCCAATCTATCTGATAAGCGACCAAAAAAACCTTGTAGAAGAGACGACCCTAAATTTTGAATAGCAGTAATGAAGGACATCTGTAAGGGGGTTGCGCCAATGCCCACAGCAATCAAAGTAGCATAGTCAAAGTAAAACTGCTGACCACCACTATTAGCTGCGGCAATTGCATAAGTTTTAATTTTATCTTTCTTGATTGCTTTTTCTTGAGGTATATCTTCTTCAGTATGAATCAAGTTGGTCAAGTATGTGCTAACCGTCGTTTAAAAAATATTTTTATGAAGCACTAATGGACGAAATATATTTAAAAAAGCGTTTAATTCAATTAATAAAGCCTATTACTAATAATGACGTGATTAAATGCCAAGAAGACCAGATGCAGAACTAATAAAAACAACAAAGTTTCATGAATTCGAATTTCTTATTATGCGTAATAAAAATGAAAGCGAGATTCATTATAAAACCCAAGTAGATCTCACCAAAACCCACAAATTTTTAGAAGCATTTAATAAAGGTAAAGAAGACAAAGAAAAATTGACTTTGTTCCAAATTTACCTTACAGCTGCCGTAAGAACAATATCTTTGCGTCCTAAAATCAATCGATTTGTATCAGGAAAAAGGTTATGGCAAAGAAATAAGATTATCATTTCATTTGTAGTTAAAAAAGAAAAAACTGAGGATGGAGACGAAATAAACGCTATGATTGAATTTGACCCCTTTGATACTCTCGAAACAGTTCAGAAAATAGTTAACAAGGAACTTTATGAAGCAAGATATGGGGAAAATCCGAATGAAAAAGATGTCAAATTTTGGGGTGCCTTTCCCAGATGGGTAATTCGTTTTATTTTCTGGATGTTACGCTGGACAGATGAACGTAATATGCCAATATATGCTTTTACTAAGGACATTCCAATGTGGTCAACAGTATTTCTAGCTCATTTAGGGTCGATAAATGTAGATGCTGTTTATCACCACCTCTTTAGTCTTGGAACAACGGGAGTGCTAGTAACTTTTGGAAAAATGTATAAAGCTCAGATTCTAGATCAAGAAACAGAAAAAGTTGATATACGAAATATTATGGATGTTAAAATTTGCATAGATGATCGAATCACACCAGGAAGTTACAGTGGACCAACTGTTAATTTGTTAAAAGAGCTAATTGAACATCCTGAACCTCTGATAAATCCTCCTGATTTAACTGATGAACAGCTGGATAAACTTATGTTGAAGAAATATAAGAAAGATAGAAAAGAAAGAGAAAAAAGAAGGCGGAAGGAAAAAAAATCCTGATCAAAAGAAAGTAGATTGTAGTGATTAAATCCGATTGATTTTAAATAGAATTTTATCTTCTTTATTCTCTAAAAAATACAAATTGAGAGTTCAGAGAGTTAACTTCTTTTCATGTTAGTAATTTAGAAATCACAGTTCTTACAGAAACTTTAAAAATGTGCATTCATCACGATTGATTAAATTAAGATTAACACTCGAGGTTAATTAGATGAAGGTTTCTAAGAAAATACTAACTCTATTTGCAGTTACACTTATTATCGGGTTGTTAACTGTTGGTACTGTCTCTAAAGCAACCAACAGTTTCATCAAATTTCAACCACCAACAGAAGGAGAATGGATTATTACAGGTTTGGAAATAATATCAAACGATGTAATAATCAATGGTTCAATTACAATTGAAGAAGGAGGAGAGTTGAGGATTATTAACTCAACTGTAGATTTCTTGGCAAATCAAACTTTCTCATGTACAGTAGAATTGAAAGATGGTGCCACTCTTTATGTTGAAAACAGCATTCTACAACCAACAGATAGTATGTATAATTTTACAATTAAAGCGACTCATCTTAGCACCAATCTTAGTGTAGTATCATCTGTAACTTTTAAAGAAAGTTTTGTATGGTTTGCATTAATTGATGTTAGGAATGCTGCTGATTTTACTATAGATACAACAGATTTTACTGGTTGTTCTTTTCATATCAGTAATAGCCAAAATATTTTGATCGAAAATAGTGATTTTGTTACTGCTGAAATAGGATTGGAACTAGATGATAGTGGATCTATTGAAATCAATTATTGTGTATTTGATGACGTTAATTACGGGCTAGTAGTTGATGATGCAGATGCTCTTATTCTTGATAATAATGAATTTGGCATTATAGTTGAAATTGGTTTGCAATTAGATGATATCATTTCTGTGGAAATTACAAATAATTATTTCCATAATGCTAAGCTAGCTGCTCACCTTGAGGATTCAAGAATAACAATGACTGATAACTTTTTCTGGAATCTTGAAAATGGTATCATACTAGATAATGCGGATTTTTCAACAATCAGCAACAATAACTTCACTGAAGTTTCAGATGTTTGTATAGAGGCAGAAGGCACAAGAGCATCTTTAATAACTGAAAATAGATTCATTGATAGTACTCAAGCTGTTGATTTTTTCATGTCACCAAACTGGATAATAAATAATTACTTTGATAATCTTGAGTCTGGTGTATATGTACTAGATTCTGACGGAATTGAAGTATCAAACAACGAATTCTATAACATATCAGAAACGTCTGTTGAAACAGCAGATACAAGAGATGTTACAATATCTTTCAATGTATTTTATAATGTTACAACAGGAATCAATCTTCTAGGTGGTAGAAATAATGAAATTGAATCTAATATTTTAACCTATGTAAGGGAAGGAATAAGCGTAGTCTCCTCAAGAGAAGTAATAATTCTTGGTAATATTATTAATAATACAATAACTGGTATCTATGTTGAACAAACTAAGGATGTAGTTATAACTGCTAACGGAGCGATTAATGCAGAATACGGAATAACACTCTGGTCAACTAGTATCGGTATTTTAGCTAGTAACGGTATATTTGACTCTGTTTATGGGATCAGTATCTGGTTCTCAGACTATATCAGACTTATAGGGAATGACGTAAACACTTCAGACATTGGAATTGTTGCCCGAAATACACTATATTTGCAAATTCGTGATGGAACCTATAAGGCGTTAGATACAGGTATACAAATTATTGGATGTGCATCTCCTATTATAATTGGAAATTCATTTGATTCAATTACTGGAGAAGCAATAACCTTCATTGATAGTAATGGTTTCTCTGTATACAATAACAATTTTGGAACTGTTGGCCAATATGGTTCAATAACTGATTGTCTAGGTCTTTTCTATAAACAATTTGATAACGTTACTTTTGTTGGTAATTATTATGAAAATGAACCTCCAGGCGAGGTTTTAATTGATATTGTTACAATTGATTTTGTAGTTCATGAAATTATAGACTTCTATCCTCTCGTAACTAGTTATACAGTTATCCCTTCAATTGAATATGTAACAAGAGACATCCTTCATCCACAAGACATTGATGAAGTATTTATCGAATCTCAGATATTTGTACCAACTGATACAGAAGACGTTAAGGTCTATCTTCAATATCTTCTTAACAATGGTCCAACATGGGTAAGTGTTGAGATAACCTCTTCAGGAACTCCTATAGGTTCAATTGGTGCAATTAACTCATATTCAGGAACTCTTCCTGCATTTGATTATGATAATCTCATAATCTACCGAATTATGGTCGAATACACTGATGAACTAGTTACAAAACAAGTCTTTTCTGAAAATCATGGTTATGTGGTACTTGAATCTGATTCGACACCTGTCTATATCTCAACTCCTGAAATCTCCCTTTTGACCACTGATGAAGATGATCAAGATGTTACTTTACCAACCAATCTCTTCTATGAAGACGAAAGATATATGATTACAGTTGAGATTACTAACAGAACAGAACTTGAAACCATATCAGGTAGGAATCATGTAAACATCACATGGTCAGAATTTGATCCAAACAATAATGTCTCAACAGGATTTACAGCCATAATGAAATTCAATGGAACTGCTTATGTCCCATTTTATTACTTCGAATTTGGTAAAGGATTTGATGCTAATGCAATTATTGAATTCTTCATTAGTGTTGTTGATATTAATGGTACATTCTATAGAACAGTAAATAATTATACTATATACATTGAATCTCCTGTCACTAAAACAGGTTTCGATGCATTAACTTTGCTTTCTATTGGTGCAACTTTGTTGGTAATTCAAGCCATGGTTATATATCGAAGAAGAAGAAAACAGGAAGAATAAAACTCTTCTCTATCTTTTTTATTTTTATTAATTTAATTTTAGTACTATTGCTCAAATAGTAAAATAAATAAGTATATGATTTCCATTTGAGATGACATCTATGCATGGTTTACCTAAAGGAAAACGTAAAGTTTTCAAGAAAGAAAATGTTACGCAGCAAGTCATTCTTGCGGGGGTTATAGTAGCTTGTGTTGTTTATTCATTTATTTTAGATATCAAACTTCTTAAAGTTTTATCAATTCTAGCAATATGTATTGTTGGAACAATGCTCGTTACTTATTATATCATAGAGTTCTTCTCTGGAGCAGGCTATAGTGTAGCTAGTGCTATGAATGAACTTGTTTATTTAGTTCTTGGGCTGCCAATTCTAGTTATTTCTGCAGGATTTCTGCCAGTGAGTATTTTACTTGCATTCTATCAGCCACCAGGAGAAACAGTTAAAATTATTATTTATGTTATTTTAGGTGTACTTGAATTTGGAGCTATTATGTTCTTAATCAACCGTTATCTGAAAGACAGAAAGTTGAATATATTTCAATATATTAAGTATGTTTTCAATTTTGAGGCTAGAGCCAAAGAAGCCAGAAAATTCAGGGATAGAACCGATCAAATAGATGGATTTTATGATGCTCTTCACAAAGTTGAAGACAAAATTGCACAAAGAATGGAAGAAAAATCTACTGGTTTTGATCAATTTGATTGGAAAGAAAAAGCTGCCAGTATATCTGGGAAGAGAAGTTCAACTACTGTAAAATGTTGGAACTGTGATACCAGAAATGAAATGGATGCTTATTTCTGTACAAGTTGCAGTGCCCCCTTAAAAAAGGATGAATAGTCTCATCCCAAACTATTTATTTTGATTCTTTTCTTACGGTGTAATGGGTTTAAGAAATCAAGAGAAATGTTGTTTAATCATTTTTGACTTTGATGGAGTGTTAGCTGATTCCAAAGAAGCATATGCAATGCAAATGCAAGAAACTGTAGAACATTTTTCAGGTAAGAAATTATCTGACAAGGTTTTCAAAGAAAGGGTGGGAAATACTGATCAGAAACAGGATTTCATTGAATTTCTAGAAAATGATAATCCTGAATTATTAGATTTGGCTCTTCAATATTATGTAAACATTACAGATAAATATTCATTTTTACGAAGTCTCTATTCTGGAGTAAGAGAAACACTTGAAGAACTTAAAAAAGCAAACTATATTGGATTAGTGTCAAGAAAATCTCAAGAAAGGATGGAAAAATGGTTGCAACACTTTAAAATATCTCATCTTTTTGACAAACCAATAGGTACTCTTGATAAAACAAAGTCAAAAGCTATTATTCAAATAATGAATGATTTCAATATCTCCAATAGTCGTACATTCATGATAGGTGATACAGAATTTGATATACAAAGTGCAAAACAAGCTAGAGTTAATTCAGTTTTAGCCTATTATGGAGCTTCTTCACCTGAAAAAGTGATGGAATTAAAACCAGATTATAATATACATGATATTTCTGAACTTATCTCTTTGATTGATACCTTCAAGAAATCAGTAAACCTCTCTGCCACAGATTTAAATAGATGAATAGCAAACGAAAAATGATGAAAGTAGGTTTTCTACAGTTTCAGCCAATTTTAAAAGATGTTGAGGCAAACATTGATTCAATTTCCAAACTTATTGATGAAACAAGATCTTTTGATTTATTAGTTATTCCGGAATTAGCAAATTCAGGGTACGTTTTTGTGGAGAAGAACGAACTTGCTAAAGTTTCTGAAGAAATTCCTTCAGGATATTTTGTTGAGAAATTAATTGAATTAACCAAACAAAAAAATGGGTATATTGTCTGCGGAGTCTGCGAAAAAAGTAGAAGTAAATATTTTAATTCTTCAGTATTGGTAGGTCCTGAGGGTTTTGTAGCTAAATACAGGAAGGTGCATCTGTTTGATAGGGAAAAACTGTTCTTTGAACCTGGGGATGGACCTTTCAAATTATATGATATCAGGGGAATGAATCTGGGGATGTTAGTATGTTGGGACTGGATTTTTCCAGAAGCAACTAGAAGCCTTGCTCTCCAAGGTATGGATGTATTAGCTCATTCGACAAATCTCGTTCTTTCCTTTTGTCAAACTGCAATGATTACAAGGTCCATAGAAAATCAGATATTCACCATTACTTCTAATCGAATTGGAATTGAAACAAATGGAGAGTTCAGCCTTCATTTTAAAGGTCATAGTCAAGTGACAACTCCAGATGCGAAAAGACTTGTACAAGCTAGTACTGATAAGGAAGAAATACACTTTGTTGAAATAGATATCAAAAAAGCAAGAAACAAGTGGTTAAGTGACAACAATCACATCTTCAACGATAGAAGACCAGAGATGTATAACACTCTGATTGAAAAAAAGAGTTTTAAGTTATGAAAAACAACTAGTGATGAGCTTATGAAAACTTCACAAACTAAAGGTGGCAAAAGAACATATATACCTCATAAAGCTGCTGCTGAATTCAAGCCATCATTTGATTGGACAAAAACAGAAGCATTGAGTTTGTTTAATGATAAATTATTTACCTTTGAAGTTGATAAGATTCATTTTAACGATTGTATTACAGGAATGAAAGATCTTCCAACAGAATGTGTTGACCTGATTATAGCCGATCCTCCTTTTGGTTTAAATTTCGGTGACATGGAACCACTCTATAATAGAGACAGTAATTATGTCGCAGAAGGATACCAAGATATTCGTATTGAGAATTATATGGAATTCACTGATAAATGGATTAGTGAACTCCCTCGTCTTATGAAAGATGATGCTGGTGTTTGGATTTTTAGCGGTTGGACAAATCTAGTGGATATTTTGAACGCATTAAGAGATAATAACTTGACGCTGATCAACCATATTATCTGGAAATATCAATTTGGTGTTTTTACCAGAAGGAAATTTGTTACCAGCCACTATCACGTTCTATTTGCTGTTAAAAACGAAAAAAGCTACTTCTTCAATAAAGTTGAGCACTATCCAGAAGATGTTTGGAATTTCAAAAGAGAGTATGAAAGAGGAACAAGGAAGAACGCTACTAAACTTCCTCTAGAGGTTGTTTTAAGATGTATAGATTTTGGAAGCAAACCTGGTGATTTGGTTCTAGATCCGTTTATAGGTAATGGTACAGCAGCTGTTGCAGCAAAAGGTTCTTTCAGACATTTCCTTGGTTTCGAAGTTAATCAAGCACTAAGTGATATAATTGAAAAAAGTATAAACAAAACATCAATAGGAGAGTTCTATATACCTTACAGTGAAAAACCAGATGAGTTGGTAAGAAAAGCTAGAAAGAAATTTAAAAAATAGCGTATTTTTAATTAAATCTTCCACAGCTTATTCTTTTTGATACTTGAAACTTAACTTAACCTTGGCTCGATATGCAACAATCATACCATCATTAATTCTAGCATCTAATTTCATTACTTCAACAACTCGAAGGTCTCTAAGTGATTTTGAAGCTTGTGCAACAGCTGCTTGAACTGCCTCTTCCCAATTATTGGGAGAGGAACCAACCAATTCGATTATTTTGTAAACTTTATCTTCATCCATACTCTTTCCTCCTATTTTCTTTAATTATCTCATATTGTCTCTAGATTTATTTAAAGATTTGTTGGAAAAATGAAATTTTAGCTTTATTAGAAGGTAAAGTTAAAATTATATTCTTTCTTTCTATTCAAGGTGAAAAAAATCCCATTTACGGAAAAAGATGTCAATGACATTGTCCAAATGATCAAAGGATCTAACTACGTAGTAGTTTTTACTGGTGCTGGAATAAGTACTGAATCTGGGTTAGCTGATTTCAGAGGTAAAGATGGTATCTGGACAAGAAAAGAAAAGGGACTACCACCTATAAGAGGAAAACATTTTGATGAAGTTAAACCGAATGCTGGACATCTTGCTCTAGTTGCTTTGCAGGACATGGGGGTCATCAAATTCTTAATATCTCAGAATGTGGATAATCTACATCTTAAATCAGGGATTAAACCTGAATTGATAGCTGAACTTCACGGGAACTATATGTTTATGAAATGTATAGAATGCGATACTCGATATAAGCGGGAAGAAATTGGTTGGGATCGAGAAATTCATGGAAGAGGTTTTAGAGCAGAGAAACAACTCGATCATCAACCAGTATGTCCAAATTGCAATGGTAGAATAATTTCTTCTGTTGTTAATTTTAATGACCCTATGCCTGAAAAAGAAATGGCAATATCAAAGAAACACACTCAGAAGTGTGATCTACTGTTAGTAGTAGGCTCAAGTTTATCTGTTTTTCCTGCTGCAGGATTGCCTAGAAAAGCACAAAAGAATGGAGTAAAATTAATTATTATTAATATAGACTCTACACCTTTGGATGAAAAAGCTGATATCAAGCTTGAGGTTAGTGCTGGAGAAATTTTATCAAAAGTAGTAGCAAAACTAAAAGAAAACTAGTTAAACAGATATATTAAGGCTGATTAGTTTTTTAAACAAGCTAAAAAAAGTAAATCTTTATGACAAGTATTAGAGATACAATAAAGAAATTCTATTCTGAGTTAATTATGTTTACAGTCTTGTTCTTATTCTTCTTTCAAGCTCTCTCTGATTTAGTAGAAACAATTTATGGTTTTGCTCTCTTAAACCTAGAACCTGATGAGAACATTCTGGGATTAGTGTTTCTTATTACTCCTGTTGTGCTTTTATTCTTCCGTAAAAGGCTGCCAGATAAGATATTAGTTATACTTGGAGAATTAATGATTTTATCTAGATTACTAGATCCATTACTAAAGAGACAAGGACTTTTGGTTACTTCAGGTTTAGCAGTTGGATGTTTCTTAGTTTTCTTTCCAATTTATCTAACAAGGATGAAAAATGAAGAGAAAAGAACGAGTACAACTCTTGGTCTATCACTTGCAATTGCTGTTGCATTATCCATTTTGCTTAGATCTTTAAATTCCTCTCTTGACATTTCGATGTATAGTTGGTATCAAGTGATAGGTTGGATTTTCGGTATAATTGCAGGAATTATGCTATTTGGGATGAAATTCAAAAGTGAAGGACAGAAGGAAATTCAAGAAAATATCAAAGAATCTTCAAAAGGAAGTGGTTTTGGTAAAATCCTTGCTTTGACTTCTGGACTTGTAAGCGTTTTCATTATTATTTGGTTTACTTTTGCTAGTCCTACGGTTATTTCTAGATGGACTGAAGGGAATTATATTGGAATAACTCTAGGCATACTTGGAGTCTTATCTTTGTTTGTAATAGGACAAATGCTTAAACCAGATCTGTTAAGCAAATTGAAAACATGGATGCTTTGGGTTTGGAATGGTGTTTTTGCTATGTCACTTTTCTTAACTGTTCTTGTTCATCAACTTGGCTTTCCCGATGATTCAGCTTTATATCCTATAGTTGCTCCACAAACTGCCTGGTACTATCACATACCGCTAGCTATAATGATTCTTCTATCACCAATAATCTATGTTAATTTTATGCTCCTAACAAGAGAAATAATCAAGATAAAACCCTCCACTAGGAAAATGGGTGGTAGTTTCGCATTAGCAGGTAGTCTATACCTTATCGTGATGATTTTTGTTCAAATATTGCCTAATATTTGGGGTTACCTTGAACCGATTAGTACAGGATTTAGAGATAAGTATTGGCTAGCTTTCTTCTTACCTGGCCTAGTATTGACTTTATCCATATTACTAGTTAAGAAAAGCTCGTTTGATTTAGGTAAACTATACACTAATAAAAGAAGAAATATCAGTGTAATAGTACTGCTCAGTACAATTTTCCTAGGAACATTAGTAGGTACCCTTGTAACTAAACCTTATCCAAACTATACACCAGATGGAGATTTGGTTATAATGACATTCAATATTCAACAAGGAAGAAATGTTTCAGGAGATAGGAATTTTGATGGCCAAATTGCACTAATAAAACAAGTTGATCCTGATATACTTGGGTTACAAGAATGTGACCCTACAAGAATTTCTGGAGGTAATCTAGATGTCGTTAGGTATTTCGCAGAAAAACTCAATATGTATTCATATTATGGCCCCAATACTGCTACTAACACGTATGGATGCGCAATCCTTTCTAAATTCCCCATATCGAATGCAATGTCATTCTTTATGTTCAGTGATGAAGAACAAATTGGATCAGCTCAAGCTGAAGTAACGTTAGATTCAACCGTTTACAATGTTTTTGTTAATCATCCCTCTGGTGCAACAAGTACAAAGATTTTACAACAAGAAGAGATGTTGACCAGAGTAACTGGATTAAATGACGTCATTTTCATGGGTGATTTTAACTTCAGAAAAGATTCTGTTCAGTATAGTTTAACAACTGCTGTCTTAAATGATAGTTGGTATATTAGATGGCCTTCTGGTTTAGATACTTATGGATTCAATAGTACAGAAGAAATTGATCATATCTTTGTTAGTCCAGGGACAATTGTTTTAGATGCACGCTATATAATAACAGAACAATCAGACCACCCTGCATATTGGATTAGAATCGAAATCTAATCCCTTTTTTCAACTCAAACCTTCAAGTTTTTTTAATTAGTTAACTTAGGTTAGAAGAATTATTTCTGGTTTAGGATTCGAATTAGAAAGAAAAGCAGATTCAATTTTCGTTTTGTGAATCTCCATTTTAAGAATGATTAGTACTCTTCCCCAACATCATCAGTAATTTTGTTATTTTCATGATCGTCAATATCTAAATGATTAATTCCTAATTTCCTCATTGCTTGAATAAGTTCAGCCTCAGTTAAATCTTCTGCTGGTCTTCCATAATAGTTTTCAATACGAGCTACATCCTCTTGATGAAACTTGTAATTATGTCTGCTATTTGCAAGAGCGAGAATTATCATAGAACCGAAAATGAATCTTCTTGTTCTTCTAATCATTCTTCTTTGACGTCTAAATATTCTTCTTTGACGTCGAATCATCCCTCGTCTAATTGCCCTTCTCATTGGACCTCTTAATGGTCTTCTCATTTGTCTTCTTCTTCGAGCCATAGTATTTTCACAAAGAAATATGGCGATTTCTTATATAAAAACACTGGGAAATCAAAATCATATTTAGTTGGGAGTTTATTTAATACTCACCAACAAAACTTTTTATGAATGATTCAATATAATAATTTAATGATTCCAATACCTGCAAATTTAAACCTCAAAGGTGGTAAATTTGTTCTCAGCAAAAATACAAAAATTCACTCAGCTGAATCAGTTGCGAATCTAAAACACTATTTCATTTCATATTTCTCAGAGAATTTTGGAGTGACAATAGAATCAACCAAAGAGTATTTGATAGAGAATTCAATCAACTTTAAGCTTGATGACACTCTAGTTAAACTAGGACCAGAAGGATATGAACTTACAATAACCGGTGAACACATAGATGTTCGTTCATCTGGAGAAGCAGGTATTTTTTATGGAATTCAAACAATAAAACAATTATTGCTTCGGGATGTTGATAAATCTGCCTTAAATCAAGAATATAGTAAGGCAATTCCATGTTTAATCATTGAGGATTTTCCGCGCTTCAATTGGCGAGGATTTATGTTTGATGTTGGAAGGCATTTTCACAGCATAGACACAATTAAACGGGCCTTAGATTTAATTTCCTTATTAAAAATAAATGTGTTTCATTGGCATTTAACAGAAGATCAAGGATGGAGAATTGAAATCAAGAAATACCCCCAACTAACAGAAATAGGTTCAAAAAGAAAGGATTCAAAAATTGGTGGTTGGACAAGTAAGAAATACCGTGGAAAACCACATGAAGGGTTCTATTCTCAAGAACAAATTAAAGAGATAGTTCAATATGCAAAAGAGCGATTCATAACTATTGTTCCTGAAATAGAAATTCCTGGCCATTCTTCAGCTGCAATTGCTTCCTATCCTGAAGTAAGCTGCAAAAACGAGAATATAGATGTACCAATAAAGTTTGGTATTTTTTCAGATGTGTTTTGTCCAGGAAAAGAGATTACTTTTGAGTTTTTAACAAATATTCTAGATGAAGTAATAGATCTGTTTCCTTCAAAGATTATACACATAGGCGGAGATGAGGTTCCGAAGAAAAACTGGAAAAGTTGTTTTGACTGTAAAGGGAGAATGGAAGAAGAAGGTTTAGAAAAGCACAAGGAGCTACACTCCTATTTTACCGAAAGAATCAGTGATTATCTAAAATCTAAAGGAAGGAGAACAATTGGGTGGAACGAGATTTTGGATGAAAAAACAGATGTTGGTGTAATTGGACAATTTTGGGCTCCAACAGGTAAGAAACAAGTGCTTAAACATATCAGAAAAGGTGGAGAAATTGTTGTCTCGAATTTCTTTCGCTATTATCTCGATTATAATTACTTCGTAACTCCTCTTAGAAAAACGTACAACTTTGATCCTATTCCTAAAGGATTGAATAAGGAATATTATAATCAAATTATGGGGATCGAAGCACCTATCTGGACTGAGTGGGTTCCCAATACTGATAGACTAGATTGGCAGGTTTTTCCAAGACTAGCTGCCGTAGCTGAAACAGCTTGGTCTTTAGAACAGAATAAGAATTATCGCTCTTTTGTCAAAAGATTAGGTAAATTCAATCAAATTCTAGATTATATGAATGTTAAATATGCTTCACTAGATGAAGTAAACCCAAAAGGTATAAAACGATTCATTAACCTAAGAAGAGCTCTTAAGTGGCCTGAAGTTTAATTATATTTTTTCTTATTCTCATTCCACCAATCTAGCCATCCTTGCCGTAATTCATCTCTTTGAACCTCTGAAACTCCTCCCACAAATTCCCAAAAAGGATTATTAAACATTCTTCTTAATAGAACGATTTGGCCTGTATGTCCCATTATATGTAAGGAAATTCTGTGAATCAAATCTGATAACTTCTCACTAGCATCCTCATGTGGTTTTTTGTCAAACTCCTTGGCTGAAAGTTTCTCAAGTATTTGAAAATAACTTGAAGATATTTTTATATAGTTATCCAACAATTTCTGAAAAGAAAAAGGGTATTCTACAATATGCTCTTTAGATACTCCATATGCATAGTACTCTCTTTCTTCCAGAGACAGAATTCTTTCACCAGTATGATATGCCAAATAATAGTCCATGTGTGTAGCACAATGTCCTACAATCCATGCAATATGATTTGTATCCTTTTGTATTTGCTTGATAATGATACTTGCATCTACATCCTTTAGTGACATCAGAAAATTTATGTCAACAATTTTTAATTCTTTAATTAGAGAATCAATAGGTTTCACATTTATCATCCTTAAGAAAGCAAGAATCTTAATTAATTTTTTTGTTTGTTTTCCATAATATCCTTTGCTAGTTCTATCAGTGCACATCTTCAGGAATTAACTAGTTTTAATCATCTCCAATCAAAATAGAATGATTCAACTTCTTCAGGAATTGGTACATTATTCATATTGAAGAGGTCTAAGTTGATTTTTTTACCGAAGAAGAAGAATTTTGCTTTTTTCAAAGGTTTCATATCAAAATAAGGTATATATGGCGTCTGCAATCCTCCCCATCCACGTTCCTTGGATGTTTGACTCAAATAATTTGCTAAATTACTAGCTTCTTTGGTGTTCAACCGATGTATATGGATCATATCTAACCAGCCAAAAGGAATTTTATTTCTGAAACCAGCAAGATAAAATTCCCAAGCAAGCATAAATCCTTTGATTTTGCCTTCATTATCTTCGTGAACAACACAATTAACATTGGGATTCTTGAGCATCCATTTGAAATCCTCCAGCTCAGGTACTATTGCTAACTGATTTCGCTTCACTTGCTCTTGAATGATTTCAAACATATCCAAAGTATCTTTCTCCTGATATTGTCTGATTTGGTCGGAGTTGATAGTTTTGATTTTCTCATAAAATTTGAACACTAGCTTCTCGTACCATCTTAGTTTAACCACTGTAGCAACTTTATCTACATCAAATGCTTTGATTACAAATTTGGTTAGAGTAACTACTCTTTGTAAAGGAATATTTTTATCCCTGGAAACAGCAGAAGAAACATCTATTCCATGTTGTTCAGGTTCATGAAGAGAAAATCCGCCATCATATCCCTTGGCTAAACCGATTTCAAATAACTTCTTTCCCATACCTTTAGCTAAACCTTTTTTCTGGTGTTGAGAATGAACACATAACCATGAAGGTATTGCAAATTTGTAAACTTTACCTTCAATTGAAAGATTTCGAGGAATTGAACCTAAGAATCCTACCATGTCTCCTGTTTGTTTGTGGATAGCTCTGATGAAAAGATCCTTATCAATAGATGGAGCTCCATACACTATGTTAAAAGTTTCTTCTGAAAATGCTATAGATGCACCTTCTATCAATGCGCTTTCATCATTTATGAAAACTTGAGTGATGAGTTTCGAAAACTCATTAAATTTCTCTCTTTCAATTGTGAATTGTTCAATTACGTATTCTTCATGATTTGTGTTTTTCAAAAGACTAGCTCCATTACGTGATTATTGAACAATTTCCTCTTAACTTCTAGAAATATATAAAGATTCCATCGAAAAAACAATCTAAGAAGAAATAAAGATGGTTCTGTTGTCAATTATATTGATTAGCAACAGCATCTAGAAGAAGAACTAGTATGTGAATGTTCCCCAATAAATTAGGATTCATTTTTTTCTTTACAAAAGTTAATAATAAATTCTTCTTCTTAATAAATTATGAAATTTAAATCCAAGAAGATTCTTAAAGCTCTATTTATATCAGTTGTATTTCTTGGATTGAATTTAGAAGGTTTTATCTCGCAATCTAATATAAAGCTGAGTGGTAATGAGAGTTTGTTTGGAACTTCTGCTGCAAGAACACTCTGTTTTAATGAAACGACTGCTTTTAATTTTATTGAAACACAATTAAATTTTGGTCCTAGGGTTCCAGGAACTCTATCACACGATGAGTGTGCTGATTGGATAAGAGACGAGCTTGTTGATATTACAGACAAAATAATGACTCACAACTTCACAATACAAAAATACAGCGAACCAAGTTATCAATGCCAGAACATATTAGGAAAAATTAACCCAACAAAAGAGAATATTGTTATTTTCGGTGCTCATTGGGATTCAAGAAATGTTGCTGAGAAAGATACTGAAAATCAAAGCTTGCCAATTCCTGGAGCAAATGATGGTGGATCTGGTGTGGCAGTATTATTGGAATTAGCTAGAGTACTGTATGCTTACAAAGATGAATTAGACTGCCAGATCTGGTTTCTTTATATTGATGCTGAAGATCAAGGCTATTCAAGAGGAATGTATGGACTAGAGGGATGGTTTTGGGTAGAAGGTTCCTTAGCTTTTGTTAATGAAATAGACAATTTTTATAATTCATCTATAGAAATATTTGAATGTTTCATACTTCTAGACATGGTAGGGGGAACTAACCTTCAGTTCATCAAAGAATCACGATCTCATGAAGCACTGCATGATAGTATTTTTGATGAAGGGGTGAAGCTTGGATACTATGAAGCATTCCCTAGCAGACCTAAAGTGATGGCTATCACTGATGATCATGTGGCTTTTGATGCTTTTGGAATACCTGTAATTGATTTAATTATCGATTTTGCAGAAGGTGATTGGACTTATCATCACACTCATTCTGATGACTTGAGCAACATCGATAGAGAAAGTTTGTTGATAACTGGGCTAACATTAGAATCTTTTATGAAAACCTATTACACTCTTAATCAAAATAAAGACTGGAGAAATACTGATTTACCCACATCAGTTTATCTCTCTATTACTGTTAGTTCTTTATTTTTAGTTGGTCTAATTGTTTATCTTATTTTGAAAAGGAAACTGAGACCAAAAAATACAAACTAGGAATTTAGATATCTATAGGCTATAAGTAAATACAATTTAGTTACATCTTTTAAAGTACTCAAATCTGTATATTCGTTAGCATCATGAGCATTTCTTCCTCCAGGACCAAATACAAAGATATCTTTCATTCCAGCTTCCCTCATGTTACCACCATCAGAAAAACCTGTGTTAAAATGAAACAAAGGACTTGTCTCATAAACAGCTTCAAATGAGTTCTGAATTATTTTTCCAAATTCTGTATTTGGATCTGTAGCAGAACCTTCACCAATAGTTATTATTGAAAGAGTTACATCAATTGGTTCATCCTTGATTTTAGGATTTTCATGTTGAAGATTATTATAACCCTCTGGTAATTCTATACGATATTTTAATTTGGAACAGAATTTAACTATAGAATCAAACAGTTCTTGAGTTGTTAATCCTGGCATTGCCCTGAAATCTGCAGAAAGCTCACAAGTATCTGGAATAACGTTTGTTTTAATTCCTGCATTAATTTCAGTAAAACTGAATGTTGTTCGGTAGAGAATACCTGGATCCCTTTTATCCTTATCCAATGGATTTTTTTCTCCTGTATAGTCTCTAACCTTCTTTAAATCGGAAAATTTAACACGCTTTAGCATATACTTTAATTGTTGAATTTTTGTAATTGGAGGTTTTCGTTTTGGAATTTTCAGTTTTCTGTTAGCTTCATAGATGAATTTTGTAGCTTTATTTATAGCATTTGATTTTGGTTTGGGCCAGCTTCCGTGACCTGCTACACCATGAAAAGTGAGTTTTATCCAATTTGGACCCTTCTCCCCCAACCCTATTGATGGACTGCTCATAGGTTTTCTTATACTTGGTTCTCCAACAATTGTAGCATCTGCATTTATAGCATCGAAATGATTTTTAGTCATGTATGCTGAACCATAAGCACCATGTGTTTCTTCATCAGGAGTGAGCCAAAGCTGTAGTTTGCCTTTGAATTTTAATCCTGATTCTTTTAGTAATTTCATTGCGATCATTTGACATGCTATACCTGCTTTCATGTCGATCGAGCCCCTTCCATACAATTTATTATCCTTTATGACTCCTCCTAAGGGAGGGGTGCTTTCATCCCAATTATCTGGATTAAATGGGACTATGTCCAAATGACCGTTAAATTGGAGAGTTTTTCCCTTTTTCCCTCCTTTAAAAGACGATATTAAATTATGATAATTTTCATTCTTCTTCTTACCAAGAAAAGGGACTTTGAATAATTCTGTCTTAAACCCCTCTTTTTCCATTAAATCTTTAGTAAACTCAAAAATTTTGTCGATGTTATGATATTGAAATTCTGAAAAATTTAGTGATTCAATTTGAACTAACCTTTGTAATAAGTCAGTAATTTGTTGCTCATTTTTATCTACAAAAGTGAGAAGTTTTTTCTCATTTTTATTTAG